>JAHDFQ010000084.1:15440-20430 GCA_020628085.1 Saprospiraceae bacterium | reverse complement strand
ACTCGTTACTTAGTTTGAAAAACTATACTTTTGTACAGGATAAGTAGGTTTACCTTTAAAATTAGTATAATAACCGCCTTCAAAACCTCCAAAAAAGTCATAAAAACTTCCTGACTGTCAGTATTTTATAACTTTTTTGAAGGTTGGCGTTATTATACAAGTAATTTAGTAAAGGCACTTAATACATAAATTATATATAAAATGGCTCAACACTTTCATACGCTTAAAGTCGCAAATAAAATTCAGGAAACAGCCGATACTGTTTCAGTTGTTTTTGAGATTCCAGCTGATTTAGCTAATACGTTTAAATATAAACAAGGACAGTATTTGACACTCAAATTTGACATAAATGGCGAAGAGGTACGTCGGGCATATTCGATGTCGAGCAGTCCTTTAGAAGACCATATTACGGTGACAATTAAGCGGGTAAAAGGCGGTTTGGTATCTAATTATATTGCCGATGCAATAGAAAAAGGAAGTACGGTCGAAGTGATGCCACCAGAAGGACGTTTCTATACTAAACTGGATGCAGATAATAAAAAAACGTATTATTTTTTTGGTGCAGGAAGTGGAATCACACCATTAATGTCTATTATCAAAACGACTTTAGAGGTCGAACCTCAAAATACGTTGTATCTCTTATATGGTAATCGAACCGAGGAAAATATCATTTTCAAAGAGCAGTTAGATCGTTTGCAAGAACGTTATGCAGGTCAGTTTTTTGTAGATTATATATTAAGTCAACCAACCAAAGAAAAATCGGGTGGTTTGTCAGGTTTTTTCAAAAAAGCAAAACCTACTTGGAAAGGTAAAATCGGTCGTATTGACGCTAACCAAATTGAAACGTTCTTACGAGATCGTCCTGTACAATATAAAGATACAGAATACTTCATCTGTGGTCCAGGACAAATGATCGACACGGTTGAAACGGTATTAATTGATAAAGGAATTTCTAAAAAACAAGTCCATTCAGAGCGATTTGTATCTGCGAGTGATCCTAAGCCTGCGCCAGTAGTTGCCGCAGTCGGTGCAAATGGTGCAAATGGTGCAAACATCACTGTCCATTTAGAAGGAAAAACCATTCAAACCACTATTCCAAAAGGAAAAACCGTCCTCGACGTATTGATTGCGGAAAAGGTCGATCCACCCTACTCTTGTACCAGCGGTGCATGTTCTAGCTGTATGGCAAAGATACTCAAAGGAAAGGTTGAAATGGAAGCCTGCTATGCCCTTGACGATGAAGAAATTGAAGATGGTTTTATTTTGACTTGTCAAGCACATCCAACGACGAGTGAGTTGGAGATTACGTTTGAGGTGTAGGTTTGCTAGTTTCCAAAAGGGATTGCTTATATTTGCTATGCTTTTGTTTGAATACATTTGTATGTTAAAAAACAAAGTGTTGTCTTGTATACATACTTGAGAAATAAATTCCAACGTTTATGGGAAATATGAAAGATTCCAATCCCCAAAAAGTAACTGTTTATAAGCGAATTGTCCAGTTTTTATGGATATGTACTATTCTTGCAATTGTAGGAGTAGCGATCTTGTTTATGAGCCTGTCCAAGTCTAATTTACCTTCTTTTGAAGAATTAGAAAATCCAAAATACGATCAAGCTTCTCAGGTGTTTGCTTCGGATAATACAGTTTTTGGACGCTACTATATTGAAAATCGTGTGCCCGTCAGTTATGATGAATTATCCGAAAATGTAGTCAATGCCTTGATTGCCACAGAAGATGAACGGTATCGCTCTCATTCGGGTATAGATGCAGAAGCATTAGGAAGAGCAGTGGTTAAGACATTTTTCTTACGAAATACTAGCGCAGGTGGAGCAAGTACGATTACACAGCAATTGGCGAAGTTACTATTCACAGGAACACCTGGTTCTGGTTTGGAACGTATCAAACAGAAACTTAAAGAATGGATAATTGCCGTTCGTTTGGAACGAAAATATACCAAAGAAGAGATCATTGCGATGTATCTCAACAAATTTAATTTTGTAAATGGGGCGTATGGTATTCGAGCGGCTTCTGAGATTTACTTTGGTACAACACCTGATAAATTGAAAGTAGAAGAAGCTGCTTTGTTGGTTGGAATGCTCAAAAATCCGTCGCTTTACAACCCTTTACAGCGACCTGAAAAGAGTATGAAGCGGCGGGAAGTGGTGTTGAAACAAATGCAAAAAAATGACCTCATCTCGCAAACAGAATATGATTCTTTACGTGTATTGGACTTGGATATGACTCGTTTCAAACGAAAAACACACAACGACGGATTAGCTCCTTATTTTAGAATGGTTTTAGGTAAGGAGGTTAAAACAATTCTTAAAAATGAGGCCGATAAAAGAACAGATGGTTCGAGTTATGATATTTATAGAGATGGTTTAAAAATCTTCACCACCATTGACCCTAAAATTCAAGAGCATCTAGAAAATGCCGTAGACAAGCATATGCGACAAATCCAGCAAAAGTTTTGGAAGCACTGGGAAGGAAAAGATGCTTGGACATATCGAGATATTTATGGCGAAGAACCGACGACCGATGCCGAAATCGAAATCCGTCAAAAAGTATTGAGAAGTTTGATGTTTGGATCAGATCGTGCCGAGGACATCAAAATAAAAATCTTGAACCCAATTATCGAAAAAATCAAAGAGGATATTGATGGATTCACGTTGCGAGATCGAGATATTACTCGAATGCTGGGTGAAGAAGAGAAAAAAGGAACAATTACTAACTTGGTTAGAACCAAAATGATCGGTACAAAACTAGCTGCGAAGTATCGAACAGTAATGAAAGGTGAGCATTGGGATGATTTGAAAGATACATGGAAGGACTACAATGATACGGTTGAAGATGTTTTTAATGAACCTGTCAAAATGAAGGTATTTACGTACGACAACGAGCAAATGGAAAAAGATACCGTGCTTTCTCCCTTAGATTCGATCCGTTATCACCGTAGTTTCTTGCAAGTAGGAAGTATGGCGGTTGATCCTGTCACAGGATATATTAAAGCTTGGGTTGGTGGTATCAATCATAAATATTTCCAGTATGACCACGTTACTTCTGATCGTCAGGTAGGTTCTACATTTAAACCTTTAATCTATTCTACGGCAATTTCTCAAATTAATTTTTCACCTTGTTATGAAGTCGACGATATTCCGTATACGATTCACCAAGGAGAAGGTAATTTTAATTTGTTAGAAGATTGGACACCGAAAAATGCGAATGGTGAATATACAGGAGAGCGATTTTCATTGTTTAGAGGTTTACAACAATCTAAAAATACCGTTTCTGTCTTTTTGATGAAGCAAATGGGTAGTGTTTCAAGGGTAATTGATCTGGCTAAAAACCTCGGTTTTCCAGATCAAAAGATTCCTGCACAACCTTCTATTTGTTTGGGTGCAGCGGATTTATCCGTACGAGAAATGACTGGTGCATATACGGCTTTCGCCAATAATGGATTATATAACAAACCCATTTTTATTAGAAGTATACAAGATAAATATGGTCGAGAAATATACCGTGGCGTTCGAGAAGATTTACCTGCTTTAGAACCCAACGTCAATTACGTAATGGTAGAAATGCTAAAAAGAGTGGCACACGTTGGACTACCTGATTTTCAAGGTATTAAAAGTGAAATTGGTGGAAAAACAGGAACAACTAACGAACATGTAGATGGTTGGTTTATGGGTATTACACCCGATCTTGTTGTCGGAACTTGGGTTGGTGGTGAAGATCGCTGGAGTCGATTTAGAACGCTCAATTTGGGTACAGGTTCTAAAATGGCACGACCTGTTTTTGCAAATTTATTACATGCCCTAGAGAAGGATGAAACAGTTGATTATGATGAAAAAGCACGTTTTAAAATTCCGCCAGGTGATATTGGTATAGAGATAGATTGTGAAGTCTATAATCAGGGTCGTAATAATGAAGATAACAATGGTCTGAACTGGGAAGACGAGGATGAAAGTTTTGGTGACGATCAGTTTGGTGATGAATTGTTTAATGATCCGTTACCAAGTGAGGCAGAAGAAGAAAATGAAGAGTTTTAGATTAGTGCAGTGAAGTGATGACTTTAGTCATCACTTCACTCTACAAGATTTATAACTTTTCCGCCAGCATCAAAATTTGCATCGCTAAGGTTCGATTATCATACTCGTCTAGTAATTCCTTTGCCATTCGATGTAACGCCTCCACAGGTTTTTCGGTCTGTATCGCTTTTGCGATTTGTGGATTTGTTTTAATAGCATCTAAGGAATCCAAGGTTGGCATTTCTTTTAGTCCAGCAAGTTGTCCCAGATTATTAGCAGAAAGAATAGTACTAGATTTAATAGCATTTGACAATTGATCGTATCCAATCGTCAATTGGGTGACGGGTTGTACGATGGTTTGAATAGCATCGCCACTCGCACGGGTATAATACGCTCGTCCCATACGACCCATCAGATCAATTTTATGTGGATCAATTCGATTATTTTCGTCAATAACTGCGTCGTCAATGTGCATACACACGACTTCACAAATAATCAAATGTCCTGCTCCACCGTGTTCACCTAAAGGAATAATATCCATCACCTTACACTCCATATTCACAGGCGATTCCTTCACCCGATACGGCGCAACTATATCTGATGGTATAGGTGTAAAACCTGCTTTTTCAAACTCACTCGTCGCACGATCAAATTCTACTGCTGTTACCGCCATCTGATGTACAATATCGTGCGTTACCACATTAATTACCGCTTCTCTGGTCGTTTGAACGTTGTACAAAGTATCCTTCGTCGTGTTATTCAATACTCGACGATTGGAACTAAACACCAAAATCGGTGGATTGGAACTAAACGCATTAAAAAAACTATATGGAGCTAAATTTGGAACACCATCTTCGCTCATGGTACTCACAAAGGCAATCGGTCGAGGTGCAACCGAACCCAATAAATATTGGTGAAAATCTCGTGTTGGTATTTCTTTTGGATTTATTTTCATAATTGTT
>JAHDFQ010000084.1:0-15340 GCA_020628085.1 Saprospiraceae bacterium | reverse complement strand
ATATTGGTGAAAATCTCGTGTTGGTATTTCTTTTGGATTTATTTTCATAATTGTTGTTTGCTTCAGTAGAAAACGTTAGTAAGTATTCACTTATTCATGCAATTCGTAGTAATATTCTATCTCATTTATAGAATTGATTCCCTTAGTATATAATTCTTTTAAAAGCAGTCCATTTTCATCATATTCAAATTTAAGAATCTCAATACCCAATTTACTAATATTTCTAATTTCATTTAATAATTTATTATCATATTCATACTCTATTATTGATTCAGGTAATTCGGAACGATAGATTTGTTGAGCGTTGTTATAGTAATCTATTTTAATTGATTCATTGCCTCTTCCATTGTAACAAGATTTTATCTTTCTATCATAGTAATCGTATTCAACGAATTCAATAAGGCTGTCTTTGAAAAGAAATTCTTTCCGTTGTAATTTTCCATCATAATATCCGTAATTAATCACACCTTCTCTTGTAGTCAAGGTGTCCATTTGGAAAATGCTCCTTTCATATAAGGTTATACTATCAACAACTTCTGGTACACTATCTGAATAGTAGTATTTTCTTATAAATTCAGTATATACAAACGATTCAATTCTTGACATTATCTTTCCTTTCCTATCATAGGTAAATTTATAATTGTTAATTAAAGGACCTTCGCTCAAAAACTGATACTCCTGCGTTAAATTACCTAAAACATCAAATTCTCTTTGTTCTGTTTTATAATACTTTTCTCCAAAAACACTTACATTTCTTCCATATCCATAAATACCTTTCTTCAATTTAGTAAGTCCAATTACAGTTCTGATTCTATTATGGCTCAAATACTCTTTTCTATTTAGGGGATGATATTCCCTAAAATCACTACTCGTACCAGACTCAATTAATAACCTAAAACTTGAAGTAATTAAAACTATAAATAATAACAGACAGGAAAAACTATATTTCATCAATAAATAATTTAATTAAAACTTCTCTTTCACCACCTCTAACACCTTCGAATGCACTCCACTCGATCCTGCAATAATCTGTCTTCCAAACAAGTAATCGTCACCTCCAGTAAAATCAGATACTTTGCCACCTGCTTCTTGAACGAGCAAAATTCCACCTGCTACATCCCAAGCATTTAAACTATATTCATAATACGCATCAAACCGTCCACATGCTACATAAGCTAGATCAATCGCCGCTGAACCAAATCGACGTAAACCACGTGTATTTTTCATAAAAATCGCTAAGATTTCTAAATAGGCTTCGGTATGTTCATAATCATAGTACGGGAATCCCGTTGCGAGCAAAGCATCACCTAAGATGGTATTAGAACTGACTTTTATTGGTTGTCCATTGAGCCATGCACCGCCGTCTTTCCACGCATAAAAACACTCTGAACGATTGACTTCTAGTACGATTCCGATGACGATTTCCTCTTTATATCGCAAAGCAACACTGATCGAAAAGAAAGGTAGCTGATGTAAAAAATTGGTTGTTCCATCTAAAGGATCAATGATCCACTGATACTCTCCTTGCGCTTGTTCCACCGTTTCTTCTTCTGTTAGAAAAACAGCTTCGGGAATCAAATCACTCAAACCACGAACCAATCTTTTTTCCGCTTCTTTATCCACATAACTCACCAAACTATTAAGGCTTTTAATTTCAATAGCTGATGCTTGGACATTGCCTAATTCATCTTTCAAAAATGCGCCTACATGGCGAACGACATTACAGGCTTTTTGACATATATTTTTCAGTTCCAGATTTTCCATTATGTGATTACTTTACACTGTTCCTTCATCCATGCTTGCTCTTCTGCATTTAGGTGTGGGGAAAGTATCTTTTCTACTTTTGTGTGATAATCGTTTATCCAATTAATTTCGTTTCTAGTTAACAAACTGGTATCTATTAAGGATTGATCTATCGGGAAAAGTGTCATTGTTTCAAATTCTAAAAATTGCCCATAATCCGTTTGCTCCCCTTCGACGGTTAATACTAGATTCTCAATCCGAATACCATATTCGCCTTCTTTGTAAAAACCTGGTTCGTTGGATGTAAACATTCCTACTTCGAATGGTGTAGTTGCCTTTCCTGATGTAACTGGGCTGATGCTTTGCGGCCCTTCATGTACATTTAAAAAATAACCGACACCGTGACCCGTTCCGTGTCCATAATTGAGTCCGTGTTTCCATAAATATTGACGAGCCAAAATATCCATTTGACTGCCTTTTGTTCCTTTTGGAAATTTAAGTTGATCGATTCCTATATGTCCTTTCAGAACTAAAGTGAAGTTCCGTTTTTGCTCGGCAGTTGGCGTTCCAAGTGCCGTTGTACGAGTAATATCGGTTGTTCCTTCTAAATATTGTCCCCCAGAATCGAGCAGTAAAATCCCATCTTTTGCAAGCGTTGCACAGGTAGCTTCTTCTGGACGATAGTGTACAATCGCACCATTTCCTTTGTAACCAACAATCGCATCAAAACTATCGCCAAAAAAATGACCTTGATCTTTACGGAATTGATGCAACTGATTAGAAACTTCTACTTCCGTCACGCCTCTTTTATCTAGTTCAGCATCCAACCAACGATATAATTTGATCAACGCTACACCATCCTTAATCATAGCCTTCCGAATATTGCGAATCTCCGTTTTATTTTTACAAGCTTTCAACGCCGTTGAAACCGTTGTTCCTTTTACAATACAGTCTTCAGGAATTAGATTATATAATTGATTATTAATCGTGGCTAGATCAATTAGAATGCGTTCAGACGTATCAAGATTCGATAAATATTCATGTATTGATTCGTATGGTTTAATATGTATTTGTTCAGATTGAAATGTTGCTTTTAAATCCGCTGATATTTTGTCAGGGTTGATAAATAAAATAGTTCGTTGAGGAGCAATAATAGCATAGGCAATACTAACAGGATTACATTTTACGTCTTTTGAACGAATATTAAAAATCCAAGCTATATCATCCAAAGTAGTGACTAAATGTTGCGTTGCATCCTGCTTAACAATAGTGTCACATATTTCTTTGATTTTATCAGGTCTCGATTTTCCCGTATATTCCAAGCCTAATTCTAAAACGGTATGAGTTGGAAGTGTAGGACGATCTTTCCAGACTTTTTGTATTAAATCTACATCACTTTTGATATTTATTTTTTTACTGTAAAATTGCTTAGCCATTGTACGAACCTGTCCAACACTAAAACACGCCCCATCTATTCCTACTGTAGATTCGGTATCCAAATGTTGAGTAATCCAACTCAAATGTTCCGCCGTATGTGGAACACCCAAACGATGTAATTCTATTTCTGAATCAGCTAGTTCTTGCTCCGCTTGAATAAAATATCGGGAGTCCGTCCATAGTCCTGCATGTGTAGCCGTAATGACAACCGTACCTGCCGAGCCAGTAAAACCTGAAATCCATGCTCTAGCATTCCAATGGTCTGCGGCATACTCACTTTGGTGCGGATCGCTACTTGGAATGATAAAAGCATCTATTTGATGCAATTTCATGGCTGCTCGCAGCTCTTTTATTCTATTATTGACGGCTATATTCATATTATAAAATTAATTTATTTTATTTAATTATGGTTCAACTCCATAAAATTGTCATGTTTATGGTATGAACGACAAATCCTGATTTATATACTAAATATAATGATATGGTATATAATAGGTATTATTTTATGTGATGGCTAGTTTAGCTTATTAACTCTCGTCATTCGTTGTTTAATTTATTTCAATGATTCGAATATAAAAAACATTGCAACAAAAGCAGTATTCGATAGTATAAGACTACATACCAAGACTAACATATAAATAACACTAATACGTCATGTTTTCATAATTTCAAAAACCACCGTAAATGTGATTTTTTAAAAAAAATAGAATTTATGGCATATTTTTTGTTAACAAACGAGCATCTTATAAAAAAATCACTTATCTTGCGTAAGTAATCAAATAAAAGGGCTTAAATACGTCGTTTTTACCGTCACAATCTTACAAAAGACTTCAATTTTACTTGATATTTTGTGTGCCAATTTCTTTTTTTTGAAATCATGCTCACAAAATAATAGAAATTTGCCAAAACTCAACAATAACACTCACTCTTGAGAATAAGAGAAAGTTTGAAGATTTAAACTTTCACTTCATCTCTTACATATAAACAACCCAAAGTACTGTTTTCATGTTCTAATCATAAATGTAATGACATTTAATGATAGGTGTTTTTTATGTTGAACAATCAAAATTTGACTCTATTGTCTACCAAACCAAATTAAAATCAATCTATTAATTAAAACTTATTTTTTGACGAACATATCACAAATCATATGTTAAAGCAGAGACTCAGCCAGAAGATGCTGCAAAAGTTGTCCCCTCAACAAATTCAATTAATGAAATTGTTGCAGATTCCGACAGCTACCCTAGATCAGAGGATTAAAGAGGAATTGGAAGCCAATCCAGCTTTAGACGAAGGCGAAGAAGTAGAGGAAATGCAGGACAATTCTCGAACACGAGAGGAATCTACTGGTGATAATGGAAAGGTAGAAGAAGGAAAAGCCGCAGATAGTGATTCTGACGAGGTTTATAAAGACGAGGAATTTGAACTCGACGATTATATTTCAGAATATATTGAGGATGATCCGTCTAGTTATAAATTGAGCGTAAATAATCATTCTTCCGATGATGAAGATAAGACGATTCCTGTTGCTGTTGAAAATACTTTTCATGAATATTTAGAAGAGCAGGTCGGTTTGTTGAATCTTGAAAATGAACGAGAAGAGACCATTGCACATCAAATTATAGGAAGCATTGATGATGACGGATATTTGAGACGTGAGCCCATTGCTATTATTGATGATTTAATGTTTGCACATAATATTATTTCTTCTGAAGAAGAAATAAATCGGATTTTATCCATGATTCAGCAGTTTGATCCAGGTGGTGTGGGTGCAAGAGACTTGCAAGAATGCTTGTTGATTCAGTTGCATCAAAGAAAGGAATTGTTGGATGAACCTATTGAGGAGCAGCACCCAATCAATATAGCTATTAAAATGATGACCAATTATTTTAATGAATTTTCTAAAAAGCATTATCAGAAAATGCAACGCTACTTGGGTATCAATGAGTTACAACTAAAAGATGCTATCAATGAAGTACTAAAACTCAATCCGAAACCCGCTAGCGGTCATGCAGGAAGTTCTAATTCTGGCATTCATTACATAGTTCCTGATTTCATTATTGTCAATAGAGATGGTGAGTTGGAATTAACTTTAAATTCTCGAAATGCACCTGATTTGCGTATCAATGATCAGTATAAAGATATGCTAAAATCGTACAAAGACAGTTCAAAAGAAAATCGAAAAAAACGCCAGGAAAAAGAAGCTGTGCTGTTTATTAAACAGAAAATTGACTCAGCAAAGTGGTTTATAGATGCTATCCGACAGCGACAGCAAACGATGTATAAGACCATGTATTCGATCATGCAGTATCAATATGATTTCTTTTTGACGGGCGATCAAAAAACACTCCGTCCGATGATTTTGAAAGATATTGCTGATGTCACGGGTTTAGATATTTCTACGGTTTCAAGGGTTGCTAATAGTAAATTCGTGCAAACAGAATTTGGTACAAAACGCTTAAAAGATTTCTTCTCAGAATCACTTCAAACAAGTGCAGGTGATGAAGTTTCTACTTTGGAAGTTAAAAAAATCCTGACGGATATTATCGAAGGAGAAAGCAAACGAAAGCCACTTTCTGATGAAAAATTGAAAAATTTACTACAAGAAAAAGGCTATAATATCGCTCGACGGACAGTTGCTAAATATCGAGAACAATTGAATATTCCAGTAGCGAGGTTAAGGAAGCAGTTGTAAAAGCAGACAGTTTTTTACAAAAAAGTAGGGTTTTCTCTGGATAGAGAAAACCCTACTTTTTTGTACTAATGTTTGTACTAAAAAACGTGTAAATAATACCCCTCTATTTCTTTACCTTTACTCCAAAATAAAATTTTGTACACCACCAGTATTTTACTACCTGTTTTTAATGCCGCTCCATGGCTCAACGATTGCCTAAACTCCATCCTTCAACAAACTGAAGGCAACTGGGAATTAGTGGCTGTGGATGACTTTTCGACGGATGAAAGTTGGAAAATAATACAGGCTTTCGCCAAAAAGGATAGACGAATCAAAGTATTTCAAAACGACGAAAAAGGTATCATTCCTGCTTTGCGATTGGCTTTTGAAAATAGCACAGGGCGTCTCATCACCCGAATGGACGCTGATGATATTATGATGCCTAATAAACTAGAAGCACTTAAAAAAGTATTGATCGAATCAGGTAAAGGTTATATTAGTACAGGTTTAGTATCTTATTTTTCGGAAAATGAACTTGGTGATGGCTATCGAAAATATGCACAATGGCTCAATGACTTAGCATTGTCGGGTGATCCGTATTCGGAAATTTATAAAGAATGTGTCTTACCTTCTCCTTGTTGGATGATGTATAGAACAGATTTGGTCAAATGTAATGGGTTTGATTCGGATCGTTACCCAGAAGATTATGATTTGTGTTTTCGTTTTTATCAACACAATATGAAGCCCATAGCAGTCAACCAAGTCTTACACCAATGGAGAGATCATCCAGAGCGTAGTTCTCGAACGATGGAAGTCTATGCAGATAATCGTTTTTTTGATATAAAACTGGATTATTTCTTAGCATTAGATTATTATCACTCTCGTCCAATTATTATTTGGGGAACGGGTCGTAACGGTAAAAAACTAGCTCAAAAACTCCGTGATCGAGGTCAGAATTTTCGATGGGTTTGCAATAATCCAAACAAATGGGGAAAAGATATTCTGGGTGTGACCATTGAATCTTTTAAAAAACTACCTACGATTTGGCAACCACAAGTATTAATAAGTGTAGCTTCGCCTGACGGAAAAAAAGAGATTCAAGTCTTTTTAGATCAAATTGGCTATGAAAAAAACTACCATTATTTCTATTTTGTTTAGATATTTAATGAGTTGAATAGTCTAATGTTTCAATACAATGCTACCATTCAATTCTTTTGTTACCGACCACGTCGGACAAGTCTCTGGTTAAACCAAAATAACTATGAAAAAATTTAATAAAAATAAAAAACCGAAAAGTCAGCGAGGTGCGCCTAGTAGACGAAAATCAAAGTTTTCCGATCGAGAAAAACAGCATAAAAAAGAAATACCAAAACAAACTGCGCCCGATTTTGAGGATATGCGATTGAATCGTTATGTGGCACACTGTGGAATTTGTTCTCGTAGAAAAGCAGATGAATATATTAAAGCAGGAAAAGTACAGGTCAACGGTGAGACGGTCATCGAACCAGGACATCGAGTGACACCGAAAGATAAGGTACAGTACGAAGGAAAGTATATTCGTCCTGAACGAAATTTGGTGTACATTTTAATGAATAAACCTAAAAACTATATTACTACAACTTCCGATGAACGTGGTCGAAAAACGGTAATGGATATTGTAGAACACAAGGTTAAAGAACGGATTTTCCCAGTTGGTCGCTTAGATCGAGCAACGATGGGTTTGTTATTATTAACTAATGACGGTGATTTAGCCAAAAAACTCTCCCACCCTAGTCATGAAATTCAAAAAATCTATCATATCGTTTTAGACAAGGATGTGGAAGAAGAACACTTGCAACAAATCGCTGAAGGTATTACTTTAGACGATGGTAAAGCTCCTGTGGATAGTGTTTATTATTACAACAATAAAGATTTAAATGAATGTCTGATAGAAGTACATATTGGTCGTAATCGAATCGTCCGACGCATATTTGAACACTTTGGCTATGTCGTCAAAAAATTAGATCGTGTTTACTATGCTGGATTAACGAAAAAAGATCTGCCCCGTGGTTGGTTTCGTCATTTGACCGAGCAAGAAATTATTATGTTAAAACATTTTAAGTAAAATGAAGCTATTCATCATATTGATACTATCTATTTTTACTCTTTCTTGTAACTCACAAGACAAAAAAGAGAATGCAAATGATTTAGATAGTCCAACCCAAGAGACATCCAATGTCCAGATTGGTGAATATGTAACAAGTGTTTATGAAGACACCTATGGGCATTTATGGTTTGGAACACTTCAAAAAGGAATAGCAAAGTATGATGGTGAGCAACTGAAGTATTTCACTAAAAAAGATGGATTACCTTCTGATAGAGTCACTAGCGTCACACAAGATGGCTATGGTGCATATTGGTTTAATACAGGTGAAGGACTATCCAGGTTCGATGGAATATTGTTCACCAATTATCGTGTAAAAGATGATGACTTCGGTAGTAATACGATCAGTAGTCTCCTTATTGATAGTAATAATCAATTTTGGGTAGGCACATGGGGAGGCGTATACAAATTTGATGGAAAAAATTTTACTCCGTTCCAATTACCTGTTCCAGAAATAGAAGCACCAACTATTAAAGATACCAAAAAATGGATTACTGAAATAAGAGAAGATATAGAAGGCAATATATGGTTTGCTAGAGATGGTTATGGTGCTTGTAAATATGACGGTCAGTCGTTTACACATTATCTCAAAAAAGACGGCTTCCTTTCAAATAATATCATGGAGGTTGTAATGGACGACGATGGAGGTGTTTGGTTCGGTTCAAGAGTTTCAGAACAAGATGATCCTGATCCTACAAAGCGAACAGGGAAAGGCGGTATCAATAAACTATCAAACGATAGAATCATTTCGTTTCCCGAAATTGATGCACTTAGCAATGATAGCGTGTACGAAATATATAAAGCAACATCAGGTGATATTTGGGTTTGTACGCAAAGAAATGGCGTTTATCAATACAACGGAGAAACATTTAAACACTATCCCGTTCCTATTTCTGTAATGGGAATGACATACGATCAACGAGGTATGTTGTGGTTAGCAGGTGCAGGCGGACTGTATAGAATTGACCAAAACTCAAATATTATAAACGTAACTGTCAACGGGCCTTGGAAATAGAATACAATGAAGATTTGCAACCCTTTGATATATCAAACTTTCTAACATTCCCTTCACATCACTTGTCTTCTTATAAAACTGCTTAAAACCACGATTTTGCTTAACCTTTAACATTAAGAAGCTCGCTGAAAACTATCATTTTTGATGTTTTTACTGTAATTTTGTATAACCTTTTCCCAAAGCCTGTACCGCAACAACCTAACTTTTTTTATACTTCTTAAAGAGTTTTAAAATCTAATCAATGAAAAAAACACTACAATTTTTAAGTGTGATAGCGTGCCTATTTGCGTTACCAACACTTTCATTTACACAAACCTCTAGCTGTTCAAACCCAACTCCTATTTGTGGTTCAAATGGACTACAAGATTATCCACTCAGCGTTCAAAATCCTGTCAACTCCATGACCAATGATTATCAATGCTTGGATCCTTGGGGGCCACTAGGTAAAGCATGGCATTATTTTCAAGTGAGTCAATCAGGAGATTTACACTTTAATTTAACAGTTAATAGCGTTAACGCAGGCGCCGTAATTTGGGGACCATTTTCAAGTATCGCCCAAGCCAACAGCTCTTGTGGCGCACTAACAAATGTCGCTACCTGTGATACTGAATCAGGTGGACAATTGCACCTTTCGATTAACAATGCAGTTGCAGGACAAGTATATTTGATGCTTGTGACTAGCGAAGAATATCCTTCTACGTTCACATTCAATCAATCTCAAATTAGTTCTCCGAGTTCAGGTAGTACTAATTGTAGTATCACAGGCGTTACACCGCCACCACCACCGCCTACCACATTTAATAATAGCTGTGCAACACCAGCACCTATTTGTGGCGTAAACTCAACAGCAGGCTATCCATTAGTTATTGAAACACCTTTGACTTCCATGACCAATGATTACCAATGTCTTGACCCTTGGGGGCCATTAGGTAAAGCATGGCACTATTTTGAAGTCAGTCAATCAGGAAATTTATATTTTAATTTAGGAATGCACCATCCAAACTCAGGAGCTATTATTTGGGGGCCTTTCCCTAACTTAGCTACAGCTTCTGCTTCTTGCGGTTCATTAAATAATGTGGTGGATTGTGATTATGATAGTGGGTTTGGTACGGGTAACAATGATAATCTATTACAGCTAGGTGTCAGTAATGCTACTGCGGGAGAGGTGTATCTAATGCTTGTAACGAGTGCTGCCTATCCATCTACTTTTACATTTGAACAAGTACTAACGAATTTCCCAAATACGGGTAGTACCGATTGTAGTATTGTTGGAAATTTAGCCGTTGGTTGTCCAGAAACGATCTTTATGGATAGTTGTAAAGATGAAATTCCTGATCCTTATCCAACCGCTGCTGATTTTTTCAATGCAGGTGGAACATTTGGATCAACTTGTTCTGGTTATGTTAGTTTATCTAGCTATATCGTCGCTGATAATAATGGAACAGGTTGTGCGGGCAACGCACGCTCTGTAGTCCGTGCTTATGAGGCTGTCAACGTTTGTGGAGATATTGGACGATGTTTTCAAACCATTTCTTTCCCTGAAGTATCTTTTGAACCCATCCCGACTTGTCCACCAACTATCGGAATTACTTGTCGAGATCAATTGACTCCAGACTTTCACATTCAATATGCAACAGCTATCACCGATTGTAATTTAGACTACACATATCAGTTAATTGATTCCAGTATGATCACAAGTACATTCAATCAAATTTGTGATTTTTCAGAGTTTATTTATGATGTTTTGATAACAGATGCTTGTGGTCAGACAGCAACCTGTGAGTTGCGATATAGTATTATCGGTGCTGATCCTGTATTTTTAGATGATACCAATCCTGATCCTAATATTTGTGAATTACCACCTTTGGTAAAGGAATGTAATGATCCGCAAATTGACCACGATCAGTTAATTGAAGATTGGATTAACGGTATGCAAGTGGTTGGAAATTGTGGTGAAGCTGTGCAAGTGACAACCGATTACGACGAAGATAATTTTGTTTATACGTGTGGTTTGGCAGGTTCTCAAGTGGTGACGTTCACCGCAACCGATGCCTGTGGAAGAACCTCCACTTGTACAGGAACGATCACCAATATTGATACCAAACCACCTTATATCAGCAACCGTGCTGATGACATTACCGTCAACTGTTCAGACGATGTACAAGCAGAATTTGATGATTGGTTAAACAACTATGGTGGTCTATTTGGAATTGACTGCTGTACACCCATTAGCTTTTCTTACGAACCAGCTAATCCAACGATTCCAAATGCTTGTGAAGGCGAAAACTCTACAACCGTTACCTTCTTTATTTTAGATGAATGTGGATTATCGACACCGTCGGAAGCAACCTTTACCTTAGAAGGAAGCGGTGATTTAACCCTAGATAGCGACGCCATGGATATGACCGCTGACTGTGGTGATGACGCAGCTTTCCAAAATTGGTTAGATAACAATGGAGGCGCAACGGCTTCTAATTGTGGTGCAATCACTTGGTCTTATACACCAGATGATGCCGCTTTATCGGGTACTTGTAACGAAACTATTGAAGTTACTTTTACAGGTGCAGATGCGTGTGGTGCAACCATTACCACAACAGCAACCTATACAACTATTGACACGATTGCTCCTGTTTTCACAACCATTCCAGTTAATGCTGATGATATGGCAGTAGCAGAAGATGCTTGTGATACAGATGTTACCATTACAACAGAAGAAACAACTGGCACAAATGCTTGTGAAAGCGTTAAAACATGGACAGCAACCGATGATTGTGGTAATAGTGCAACTGTTTCTATTGTGTTGGATGGTGGTGAAACCAATCCACCTGTGTTTGATTTTGTTCCCGCAGATGCAACTATTGATTGTGCAGCAACACCTGTCTTTGGCGACCCAATAGCAAGCGATGCAGAAGGTGCAGTAACGATTACATTTGAAGATGTAGCAAACGGATCAACTTCCATTACTCGAACATGGACAGCAACGGATGCCTGTGGAAATACAGCGACAGCCTCTCAAACGCTTACTTTTGATGATACAACACCTCCAACATTTAGCAATTTACCAATTGATTTGACGTTTACCTGTGGTGACGATATTATTATTCCTGATCCAACGGTAATAGATGATTGTAGCACCGTTACGTTGACATTTGTAGATACGTTGAATCAAGGTGCCGTAATAGATGATTGTAACAATGGTTTTGGTTATGATATTTTTAGAACCTATACTGCTACAGATGCTTTTGGAAATGTAAGTACTGCAACTATCGAGACTTGGGTTGTACCAGAAGATTACATGGGACCAGAATTTAAAACCGTTCCTGAAAGTGTCATGATGAGTTGTGGTGACACACCAGTCTTTGGAGAAGCTGTTTGTGAATCGGCCTGCGGTGATGTGGTGATGACGTTTGAAGATATTATGATTGATGGTGATTGTAATACGGAAGGAACATATACTCGTATTTGGACGGGTATTGATGCGTGTGGAAATACAGCAACGGCTTCTCAAACTTTGACTATGCCGATTGATGATGAAGCCCCAGTATTTACATTCGTACCAGAAAATAAAATGATCGCTTGTGGCGAAACACCAACTTTCGGGACGCCTACTTGCATTGATAACTGTAGTACTATTGACCACATCAATGTATCTTTTGAAGATGCTGATTTAAGTAGTGAATGTGCTATTTTGAGAACATGGACAGTTCTAGATGCTTGTGGAAACATGAGTCAAGCGACACAAAAAATTACAATTGACGATCAAGACGCTCCTGTTTTATCTACTATTGTTGCTGAAAAAACTATTGCTTGTGGTCAGGCATTTGAATTTGATACGCCAACCACTTCAGATGTGTGTAGTACTAGCGAATTGACCTTTACCGACGAAACTGTTGTTTCAGCATGTGCAGTTGGTGAGACTCGTATTCGTACTTGGATGGCAACAGATGCCTGTGGAAATATGGCAAGCGTTACGCAACGAATCACGATGGAAGATAATGAAGCTCCAATTTTTGAAGGTACTTTAGAAAATCAGATGATTGTTTGTGGTGCAGTAGCTGAATTTACAGAACCTAGTGTTTCAGATGCTTGTAGTACTGTTGAATTAACTTTTGAGGATGAAAACATGTTAGATGATTGCGAGAATGGTGATCTATTCAAACGAACTTGGACAGCGACAGATGCCTGTGGAAATGCTGCACAAGTAGAGCAAATTTTCACAACGATGCCTGATGAAACTGCTCCAACTTTCTCTGCTATTCCAGAAAATAAAATGATTGCGTGTGGTGAAGAAATGATTTTTGATAACATCGCAGCTACCGATGTTTGCTCGGGTGTAGAATTAACATTCACAGATGAAGTGGTGAATGATCTTTGTGCGTATTCTTATGGTATGACTAGAACGTGGGTGGCCGTTGATGCATGTGGAAATATGAATACCACGAAGCAAACCATTACGATGGAAGATAACACTGCACCAGAATTTATGTTTGTACCAGAAAGTATGCAACTAGCTTGTGATGCAAGTTTTGAATATGGCGAACCAGAAGTAATAGACGGATGTAGTGCCGTTTCATTAACGTACGAAGACATAGATACTTTTGATAGTTGTTCGGGCGATACCTTCCAGCGAATCTGGACAGCAACGGATGCTTGTGGAAATGCGAGTCAAGCAACACAAACCATTTCATTTATGGCAGATGTAACGGCTCCAACCTTCACTTCCACTCCAGAAGATCAGGTTATTACTTGTGGTATGATTATGCAGTTTGATAATGTTGCTGCAACGGATTTTTGTTCGGGCGTAGAAGTCATTTTTGAAGATGAAACGATTGAGGGAACTTGTGCCAACAATTATAGTATACGTCGTACATGGACGGCTGCTGATCCTTGTGGAAATGCAAGTGTTATTTCACAAACCATCTCGATGGAAGATAACGAAGCTCCGATTTTTGAGACCGTTCCTGCTGATGAAATCATGACCGCAGCGGAATTAGAATTGTGGGTTCCTGCTACACCAACTTTCCAAGACGCTTGTAGTGATGTAACTTTAAATACAGATCTTAGTAATAATGCAAATTGTGAGGATTTTAAATTCATTTACACTTGGGAAGCTACTGATGCTTGTGGAAATATGGCTTCTGCCGAGACCAAAGTAACAGTTACAGATGTATTACCAGAAATGGAAGTTACTGTTCCTAGCGAAGTAGTTTGTGGACAGAATTATGATATTTCGGCAACAACCATCGGTGGTTTAGGAACTTATGAATTGGTTTGGTCAGTTGATAATGCAGATTGGTCAATTGATGAAAACACCATGCTCTTAAACGCTGGTGAAGGAACGGCTCTATTAACGATTGTAGCAACTAACGAATATGGTTGCACGGTAGAACGAGAAGTAGAAGTAACTTGTCAAACAACAGGAATTGTTGCTTTAAATAACGAAGCAGGTTTTGATATTGCACCAAATCCGACATCTAGTCGATTAAACATTAATTTTATCGCAAATGAAGCCGACCAAGCAACAATTCGTATTTTTGATCTATTGGGTCAAGAAATGATGACTCGCTCTGTTGCTTATCAAATTGGTGAAAATACAGAAATCTTAAACGTGTCTGATTTAGCGGAAGCGACCTATATGGTCGTTATTCAAACTGGAAAGACACAATACACACAGAAGTTTATTAAGGTTCAGTAGACTTTTTAGTGGTAAATTAATAAAGAATGGCTGCTTCACATGGTGTGAAGCAGTCATTCTTATATTTAGGAATAGCATAACAAACGATGATTTATAAAAGGCTAGGGTCTGTAGAATTCAATTTTAATCTGTTCTGATTTCTTTCCAATCCCTATAAGTTGAATAAAAGCTATCGTGTAACATTTCGTCAGGCAGTTCTATATCGTCTGTCTTATCAACGAAAGCCACTTCTGTCCATTCACCGAGTTTTTCATTTGGATCAGCTGTTCCATCTAAATAATTCATCAAAGCAAAAATTACCCCTGCGGAATTATCTGCAAAGATTTTTCTTAATGCATTTTTCAACTCTTGGTCTTTTCCGAGCTTCAATAAAGCTTGTGTTTCTCTTTCAGTAAACTTAGTACTTGGAGGGTAAGTTAATATACTTTCTATTTCACCTCTATTGAGCTTATCAGTAATATAATCAGCATATTCTTCTATCTTCTGATGAATAGTAAGCATCAATATTTTTTGGTTATTGTCTGATAATTTCATTTCGCAATTTCTATATTGAACTTAATAGTCAAATAAAATAAATCCCTACTCCAACTTCCCTTTCCCTATCCGATCCATATTAGTAATCTCCTGTGCGTC
>JAHDFQ010000083.1:5862-20436 GCA_020628085.1 Saprospiraceae bacterium | reverse complement strand
AATATAAAAAATAGTTTCAATGAAATACGATGTAACCGTTATTGGTTCTGGCCCAGGAGGATACGTAGCTGCGATCCGCTGCGCTCAATTAGGTATGAAAACAGCTATTATCGAACGATACTCAACTCTTGGCGGAACGTGCCTGAATGTGGGTTGTATTCCATCAAAAGCATTGCTAGATTCTTCGGAACATTTTCACAACGCACGAGATAAATTTGCAACACACGGTATCAAGTTAGACAACTTAGAAGTTGATATGAAGCAAATGATCCAACGTAAAGACGAGGTTGTGGATCAGACCTGTAAAGGAGTAGCATTTTTGATGAAAAAGAATAAAATTGACGTCTTTCACGGTCATGGTTCTTTTGTTAATGCCAATACCATCAATGTAGCGAAGGACGATGGCAGCAACGAAACGATTGAAACAGATAAAACCATCATTGCAACAGGCTCAAAACCGATTACACCCGAAGCATTTAATTACGATAAAAAGCGAGTAATTACCTCTACCGAAGCACTTAACATCAAAAAAGTACCAAAATCTATGGTCGTCATTGGTGGTGGAGTGATCGGATTAGAACTGGGTTCTGTGTATGCACGTTTGGGAACGGAAATTACGGTAATCGAATATGCAGATCGAATTATCGCAGGTATGGATGTCGATTGTAGCAAAGAACTACAACGAGCGTTAAAGAAAATCGGTGTTAAATTTTTATTGAAACATGCGGTTACCAATGTGAAAGCAACGTCTCGTACAGCAACCGTTTCTTATAAAAAACGAGATTCGGAAGAGGAGCAGAGTATCAAAGCAGATTACTGTTTAGTAGCCATTGGTCGTCATGCCTATACGGATAAATTAGGCTTGGAAAATGTTGGTATTACTACGGATGATCGAGGTAGAATTGAGGTAGACAAACACTTACAAACCAATGTTTCAGGTATTTATGCCATTGGTGATGTGATCAAAGGAGCGATGTTAGCACACAAAGCGGAAGAAGAAGGAACATTTGTTGCTGAGGTATTGGCTGGTCAAAAACCACATATTGATTATAACTTAATTCCTGGCGTGGTTTATACGTGGCCGGAAGTAGCAGGTGTTGGTCAAACCGAACAAGCGTTAAAAGAAGCAGGTATTGCCTACAAATCTGGAAAATTTCCATTCAAAGCTCTAGGGCGTGCTCGTGCAAGTATGGACATTGAAGGAATGGTTAAGGTACTTGCAGATAAAGAAACCGACGAAATTTTGGGTGTACACATGGTTGGGCCACGAACGGCAGATATGATTGCAGAAGCGGTGGTTGCTATGGAGTTCCGTGCATCAGCAGAAGATATTTCACGTATGTCACACGCACATCCAACGTATACCGAAGCCATGAAGGAAGCGGCTTTAGCAGCAACAGCTGACCGAGCTTTACACGTGTAGATGCTATTTAAACATGAATATAAACTTAAACCTATTCTTTTCTGTTATGGAAGGAATGGGTTTATTTATTGATGGGAAGTTTTAATCCATATATATTTGAATCCATTCAGTCGATAAAAATAGACTTTTTACAGCTAAATCTTTGATAAGTGCCTTTACCAAATTACTTGTATAATAACGCCAACCTTCAAAAAAATCATAAAATATTGACGATCAGGAGATTTTTATGATTTTTTTTGAAGGTTTTGAAGGCGGTTATTATGCTAATTTTAAAGGCAAGCTACTTATTATCATTTATAAAAATGATTGATTATTTATGCCACCAATAACAGACGTTATCAAACAATTGGTCATCATTAATTTGATGTTTTTTATAGGAACAGCTCTTTTATTACCGAATAATTGGAATATTCTAGCGTTGTATTATCCGATGTCTGAGCACTTTGAACCCTACCAATTGGTCACACACATGTTTATGCACGCCGACCTTTGGCACATTGGTTTCAATATGCTGATTTTGATTTTTTTAGGCCCAATGGTGGAACAAAACTGGGGAGCTAAACGATTTTTATTCTTTTATCTGTTCTGTGGATTTGGGGCAGTTATTGCGCATTTGATCGTTTGGTATTTCCAAGTCAATAGCTTCTCTCCTCCAATGTATGAATCTTATATGGCAAGCCCTAGGGCTTTTATGCTCGGTGCTTCGGGAGCTGTATATGGAGTCATTGGAGCGTTTGGATTGTTGTTTCCTGAAAGAACGATTCAGTTGATTATTCCTCCTATTCCTCTCAAAGCAAAATACTTGGCGCTTGGGTTGATTACACTAGGAGCAATTCAAGGCGTAGGTGGATCAGGTGACGGTGTGGCACATTTTGCACACTTAGGTGGTGCATTTGCGGGAGCAGGGCTTATTTTGTATTGGCAGAAGTTTGGTTCAAAACTATAATTCCTGTTACTCTGGTAAAACTTGTTTGTCTAAATAATCGTTACCATTATAGTCCGTTAATAAACCAAATCAAAAATTAAATAAAAGGACAGTCATAAATTATGTTCAAATCAATCTGGGAAGATATACAACAGCAATACCATCAAGGCAATATGGTCATCCGATTGGTGATTATAAATGTGGCGATATTTGTTGTTGTAAATCTATTATATGTCATATTATCTGGTATCGGTGGCGGTGACCTGAGCCTTTACAACAAAGTTTTACATTGGTTTTGTATCTCTTCTGATCCGTTATTGGTTTTATTACGTCCATGGTCTTTGTTTACCAATATGTTTTTGCACGAAGACTTTTGGCATATTCTCTGGAATATGCTGTATTTGTATTGGTTTGGGCGTATTTTTGGAGATTTATTGGGTGATAAAAAGGTACTTCCACTCTATTTACTAGGTGGACTAGCTGGTACTATTGCCTTCTTTTTATCTGCTAATTTATTATCTTATGGAGGTGACGGAACGCACTTTGCATTAGGAGCTTCTGGTGCAGTTATGGCAATCGTTGCAGCTTCTGGTTTTGTCGCTCCTGACTATATTATTCGTTTGATTTTCTTGGGTGATGTCAAATTGAAATATATCGTTGCTGTATTATTATTTTTAGATATTGTTGGTGCAGCAGGACAAATCAATACGGGCGGACACTGGGCACACTTGGGTGGTGCAGCTTTCGGATGGTTTTTTGTAGCGCAACTACGTCAAGGTAATGACTGGTCAGTTCCTGTCAATAATTTCTTGGATAAGATCAGCAATTTCTTTGATCAAACGAAGTCAAGAAGACCAAAAATGGCGTATAAAAATCCTAACTATAAAAAGCGTAAACGTTCAGGAGGACGACCACACGCCGTTTCAGACGATGATCGTGGTACTTCGCACCAAGAACAATTAGACATGATTTTAGATAAAATCAAGGTTAAAGGTTACGATAGTCTTTCGTCAGAAGAAAAGGAATTTTTATTCAAAGCCAGTAAAAAGTAAATCTCCCCTAAACTTATAACCGATTTTAGCGTGCGACGACGAATAGAAGTGTTATTCAGATGGTTAAACGTGATTGTCATTGTTTGCACTTTGCTCGCATACATTTCACCACAGATCAATCCTACTAGTTTCTGGGGATTGACCTTTTTCGGAACAGGTTATTCATGGTTACTATTTCTCAACTTCGCCTTTATTATTTTCTGGATTAGTTTCAAAAAATGGTATTTCTTATTACCATTGGCAACTATTCTTTTAGGTTGGAACCATCTGACTACCTTTGTTGGATTCAATTTAGGTCAAAAAATACCTGCTACTACCTTTCAAATTATGACTTACAATGTGGAAGGTCTAAATGAATTGGTACATCGAGATTCTATCAAACAAAGCCGTATTCGTGCCGATTTTTATAATTGGATGAACAAAGAGTCTGGTATTGATATTTTGTGTACACAAGAAAGTGGCTGGCGTGCCTTGATTTCTCACAACACACAACTGAATCAAACTGCACACAATCAAGGTGTTAGTATTTTTACAAAGTTTCCTATTGTTGAACAAGGTGAAATTGACTTTCCCAAAACTAGAGGTAATGCCTGTGTTTGGGCAGATATCCGATTACCCAATACATCTATTATCCGAGTGTATAGTATTCACCTAAACTCTAGCGGTATTAGTGGCGATACGGATAAATTGATCGAAACCGCTGATATTCAAGAAAAAGAAACATGGAAAGGGTTAAGAAATATTTTAGCAAAATATAAGCGAGCTGCCGTTCGTCGAGCCGAACAAGCGCAATTGGTAAAAAATCATGTGAACACAAGTCCACATCCTGTAGTAATTTGCGGTGATTTTAATGAAATGCCTGTTTCATATGTTTATGAAGTTTTAAAAACAGATTTAAAAGATGCTTTTCAGGAACGTGGTTTTGGTATCGGAACAACCTTTTCGGGTTCAATCCCCGGTCTCAAAATTGACTTTATGCTGGTTGACCCCAAATTAAATATTTATAAACACGATATTATAAAAAACAAAAAATACTCCGATCACTATCCCAATGTTTCTACTTTAGGTATTCCAAAAACAAATACAGAGAAGTAAAATCGTAACTTTGTATAGTTGAATTGGTATGCTATGATAAGGAGTTGATTACAGTCACCTCTTTATTAAAAGATCAAAAAATTATAATTATATTATGAGTTATTCAACTTTAATAAAAGACGTAGTCGACATCGCTCGCCAAGCAGGTGCAGCCATCTTAGATATTTATAACAACGAAGCAGATTTTCAAGTCCAAAGTAAATCTGATGATTCGCCATTGACTAAAGCCGATAGTGCTGCGAATAAGGTCATCTGTGATGGTTTGGAAAAATTAGCCATTCAGTACCCCATTATTTCAGAGGAGAATAAGGCGATTGCATATGAAACTCGAAAAGCCTATAGTCATTTTTGGTTGGTTGATCCGTTAGACGGAACAAAAGAATTTATCAAACGAAATGGCGAGTTTACTGTCAATATCGCTCTAATTCACAATAAAAAAACAGTGATGGGTGTCGTATATGCACCTGTGTTGGACGAAATGTTCTGGGCGATCAAAGGCGAAGGTGCTTTTATGGAAAAAGACGGGAAAGTCACGCAACTCCACGCTCCTACTTTCAAAAAATCGGATAAAGGGTTAAAATTGGTGTGTTCACGTTCACATTTGAATGCAGATACAGAAGCATATGTGGCTGGTTTCGATAGTCCTGATTTGGTTTCCAAAGGAAGTTCCTTGAAGTTTTTAATCTTAGCAAAAGGTGAAGCACACATTTATCCTCGACTAGCTCCTACTATGGAATGGGACACAGGCGCAGCACAAATTGTATTAGAAGAAGCTGGTGGATCCGTTATCAATAACGAGACTCAAACCCCACTATTATACAACAAGGAGGTTTTGTTGAATCCATATTTTATCGCTATGGCGAATGTAGAAGATTAGTCTACTTTTATGCCCCTTTTTTCAACTGTCATCATCACTAAAAACGAAGCTGCTAATATTGAACGAACATTAGTAGCGATCAATCAAGTGTGTACGGATGTGATCGTTGTAGATTCGGGTAGTACTGACGCAACTGTTGCCGTTGCAAAGCGTTTAGGTGCAACCGTCGTTCCGTATCATTGGGAAGGTTATGCAGCTAATAAAAACTTAGGTGCAAAATATGCCCAGCACGATTGGATTTTGTCTATTGATGCAGACGAGGTACTTTCGGATGCCTTAATTCAAACCTTAAATGGCTTTTCTCCAAAAGAAAATGAGGTGTATGAGTTAGATCGGATCACCAACTATTGTGGCGATTGGATTTATCATAGTGGCTGGTATCCCGATTATAAAATTCGTTTGTACAATCGGAAGCGAGTTCATTGGCAAGGTGAATTTGTTCACGAAACTTTGTCCGTCCCCCATCATTTTAAGATTGTTCCTTTATCAGGAAAACTGTTGCATTATTCTTATACCTCTTCGCAAGATCACTGGGATCGCATAGAAAAATATGCACAACTTTCTGCTCAACAGCTTCATTCAAAAGGTAAAAAAGCGACTTTCATCAAACGATACCTTGCTCCTGCTTTTCGTTTTTTTAGAACGTTGATTCTTAAAAAAGGTATGTTAGATGGTCAACATGGTTGGGTCATTAGTTGGAGAAATGCGTATTTAGTTCGTCGAAAATATCAGTTGTTGAGACAACTCAAGTCAAATGATGACTCCAGTCACCATTTGACTAGACCTCGAATCCTACATATTTCGTCTGCTAAAACGTGGCGTGGTGGCGAACAACAACTCGCCTATTTAGTACAAGAGCTACAACAAAAAGGCATTCATCAAATCATCTTTTGTGTACAAGATGCTGCGATGCATCAATTTTGTCAAACTCATCAAATTCCATTTCAAACCTATCAAAAAAGAAGTTCTATTAACCCGTTGGTAGCAAGGCAGATTAAAGCGATTTGTAAAAAACAATCTATTGACATCATTCATACGCACGATGCACACGCACATACGTTTGCGTTTATGGCAGCGACTTTGTTTAGGAATAAAACACCAATCGTTGTCAGTCGACGAGTTGATTTTCCAATTAAAAAAGGGTGGCTATCCTATCAGAAATACAATCACCCATCCATCAAAAAAATAGTGTGTGTCTCAGATGCTATCCGTCAAATAACAAGTCCCGATATTAAGGATAAAAGTAAGTTGGAGGTAGTATATAGCGGTATTGATCTGGAACGATTTCTATATCCTGCAAGTGGTATTTTAAGAACAGCATATAATATTCCCAGTGATGTTGCATTGATCGGAAATGTATCGGCAATTGCGCCACACAAAGATTATTTCACCTTTGTAGACACAGTAGAAATCCTCGTAAAACAAAACCTCAAAGCGCACTTTTTTATCATCGGAAAAGATGATGGTGAAGGCGATCAAATCCGCTCTTACATTCAACAAAAAAACCTTCAAAACCATATCACCTTAACAGGTTTTAGAAACGATATCCCCAAAATCTTACCCGACCTCGATGTCTTCCTAATCACCAGTAAAACCGAAGGATTAGGCACAAGTATTTTAGATGCGTTTGCTTGTGAAGTACCCGTTGTAGCGACGGATGCAGGTGGTATTTCGGAGTTGGTCATTCACAATCAGACAGGCTTATTGACAGAGGTTGGTAATGCCGAAGCATTAGCTAGACATGTTCATTCTATTTTAAATGATAAGGAATTGAAACAGCGGTTAGTTAGTAGTGCAGGGGTGCATTTAAAAAAGTTTACAAAGGAGGAAACGGCGGAGCGGACGCTAGAGCTTTATAAAGATTTAGGAGTAAATAGATAAACTTTACTTTTTGTATATTTGGGTAAAACAACGAAACTATGAAGAAGAAACTTAAAGTACAAGGTTTAGAAATACGTTTAGAACCAATCAACGAAACGGATTATGTTTCTTTGACAGATATAGCGAAGCAATCTGAAAATCAAGAACCTAATTATGTCATTGCAAACTGGATGAAGAACAGAAATACACTAGAGTTTTTGGAAGTTTGGGAATCTTTAAAGAATCCCAATTTTAAACCCAATCAAATGATTGGGTTTAAAGAAAAGTATCTAAGTAATAGAAATGCAATTACTCCTAAAAGATGGATCACAGAACTTAATGCAATAGGAATTATTTCCAAGTCTGGAAGAAATGGAGGAACATTTGCACATAAAGATATTGCATTGAATTTTTGCTATTGGTTGAGTCCTACTTTTCAAGTCTATATGATAACTGAATTTCAACGCCTCAAGGAAATCGAATATGAGCAAAAAAATCTAAAGTGGCACATATCTAAAATCACTGATAATGTGGAAGAACTACGAAATTTGTTAGATACTATCCCATATCAAGATACAAACCGTAACCGATTGAAAGGTAATGAAGAATGATGATTAATACGAGTTCCATTTAATACTTGATTGTTTACGAAAACATCCAATGCAGCCCCACCATCGAAGCCAACAAACCATACCCTGCCCACTTGACGGAATCGTCTGCAAACTCCATATAATCGTTGATAGAGCGATTGCCGTTTTTATATAAAGTAGGAATAGCGAGTATCAAAAATCCGATAAAAATCACCCAACCTGCTCGGACAAAATAATTCATATTAGGAAATAATCCGTCAAAACCAATAAGGTCGAATCCACCAATGATGAGGTGTAATGGAATCGTAGAAAGAAAAGCAACGAGTGCCAAACGATGATTAGGTTTTAAAAGAAAAGCTGCGCCACAAATAGCAACCACAATACCACAATTGATATAATAACGCAGTTCGTTAAGCGTGTGTGTGAAGGCAACTTCTTCATCACCAAACTTGGCATACAATAAAATACAACCCATCGTGACCCCAACAATCAAAATCACCCAAATCGAGTTTCGACCAGCCGTAACCATTTGTTTATCGGTTGCATTCTTGTTGATGTACACTTTATAAATATCCACCGACCATAGGGTCGCTAAGGAGTTAAAAATGGAATCGACGGTACTCATCAATGAAGCAAACAACGCACATAAAATCAACCCCCGTGCGCCAGTAGGGAGAAAATTACTCACCAAATATGGAAAGGTTTGATCGGGGTCAGAAAGTGGATTTTCATATAAAATTCCAGCTAGTGCAATGCCTGGGACGATAATAATCACCGCCATAAAATATTTCATTAATCCACCTACAAGCATACCAACTTGGGCATCTTTGAGGCTTCGAGCTGCCAAAGATCGCTGTACAACGCTTTGGTTGGCACACCAATAATTGATATTCAGCAACGCCAATCCAAACATCAACGTCCATGGTAATTTATCGTGATCGGCAGGTAAGTGCATGTGCATCAAATGTTCGGTTTTAGCAGAGTAGAGTTCACTCCAACCACCGTAATGATGAATAGCTACAAAAAGAATCGTGACTCCACCCAATAACAGAATGGAGAATTGAATAATATCTGTCCGAACCACCGCTGCTAGCCCACCCAGATAGGTGTAAATAGCCGAAAACAAGCCCAATCCCATCACCAATACACAGGTTCTAACCAATCGTTCTTCGTGTATAAATTGTAAATATTCACCAAAAACCATCTCGGCAGCATAAGCCGCCCAAAACAAGGCTGCACCAATTCCAACCGTTGATAAAATCGTTAAATTAGCGATCGTATAAGCTAAACCCACGCCTTTCCCCAATCGATCTTTAATAAATTGTGTGACCGTAATTACTCTATCTCGTAGGTATAAGGGAACAAAAATGAAAGCTGCCATCCAAAGACCTTGAATCGCATTCACTTCCAATTGCGCTTGCGCCATTCCATACAGATAAGCCGATCCCATCATCCCCAAAAACTGATAACCTTGAATGTTCGTTGCAATGGTGGAAATAGCGATCGAATACCATTTGAGATTACGGGAACTCAAAAAATATTCTTCCGTAGTGGCTTCCGTTCCTTGTCGCCCAGAAAGTGCAATCAAAAAAACAGCAATAAAGTAAATCAGAACTATCAAAAGGTCTAAAAACATGACTTATGGTATGTTGGTTTTCGACCAGTAAGTTACATGTTTTACCTAGAAATTAAGTGATTATTCAATGGATTTATCAACGGTGATATTCATTTGTAATTGGGATTCAGGCGTTACTTCAATCATCGTACTTACATTGCCTGTATCTCCAGATGACGGATAATAGTTTTCGTCAGTATCTGAAAATGCGGTTACAAAATAAGTATCGGGATGTAAATACGTTGTTTCGTAGAACAGTTCATTTGAGAAAATATCAATGGTACGAACGACTTTTTTATCTACGTTTTCAAAATCTACCTGTCCATTTTCGTCAATGATAGGCGCAGTTGACATATACAGCAATAATCTGTCATTCTGAATCGAATCGGCTCTTTCTATATTTATTTTCAAATCACTCACATGACCGTGCGCCTGTTTTGGAAACGGATCATCAGATTCTTCAAGAAACAAAGCAGAATCATCATCTATTAAATTAGTAAATTTATTATTCAAATCAACCTCTGAAATAGGTTGTGGAAAGTCAAAAAGATCAATCGCCGTTTGTGCATAATCAGGATTGTAATTTGTTCCTTTAAAACCCATGTGATGAACGGGTTCATCTAGCGAACCACTATTATCTTTATACGCATCAAAATACAAGGTATCATTTTCAAAGCGCAACTCCATATAGGCTCGTTTTTCTCTACCGACTGCATCTACTAAACGATAATAACTCCGATCATCAGTTTCTTCTGCCCTATCTAACACGAAATAAGTTGCTCGATATTGATTGCCTAACCAACCACCGTTTCTAGCCATAATTTGTTGCTTGCCTTCAAAATCAGCAATAAAAACAGAGGTGATAATATTCTGATTCGTTCCTCCTTCATAAATTGAATGAACATGTGAAGCAGAAATTGGACGAAAGTCGAAAGCAAACCAATCATAATCGCCAAAAGCCGTTTCGTTTGAACCGACCCAATGTCCTGTCAATTTGGACAACAATCCGTAACCTTCAATATTGGTAGGTGAATTGGGAAAAACAGTATCATCACTGTTTTGACAGCAAAGGCTGAGCATTGATAGTGCTGTTAAAAGCGTTATCATCATTTTCATGTGTTTATATAGTTTGAATTTGTATTAGTGACAATGTAACTAAATTCAAAATAAAATTATTATCAATTTCTTGATAAGATTTCACACAAATATGATATTAAGTAGTTCGCCCTTAAAATTAGTATAATAAGATGGACGAAAGTCAAACATCCACCGCAAATTTCAGATACGGGTTCAATTGACTTTCATCTAGTACACTGTTTTATCTGTCAATAAACTATAGCCTGCAATCCTTATGAGAATGACTTGGATTGGTCGAATAATACTCTTGACTTCAAAAACAGCGTACTATTTCTTTATAATTGTTTTAAGTTAAGCCGTAAGGTGAAAAATTTAATGATTTATTTTACCTCCTGCATTTTTCGAATCTGTGGAAGTAAGACTTTTTTGGGTGTAATAGGAATGGCTTTCATCATCATTTTCTGAGCCATATTCAGTCCTGCCAAAGCATCTAAATCACCTTCCATCATCGCATCATAACCAGTTTGAGCAACTTCTCTAGCACTAGCTGTATCGTCAAATAAAGGCGTTTTATCCATACCAGATATTTTTCCAAAATCCGTTTCTGTTGCACCAGGCATCAATGCTGTCACCGTAATATTGGTATCGTGTAATTCCTCCGCAATAGCATTACTAAAAGAGGTAACATACGCTTTTGTAGCAAAGTAAACCGCTTGCATTGGTCCTGCCATTAAACTAGCAGTGGAAGATGTATTCAAAATTCTTCCTGAATTACGTTGTACCATATTTGGTAAAAATAACCGTGTTAAGGCCGTCAATGCGATAATATTGAGACGTATCATTCCTAAATCATCTTCCCAATCACGCTCATGAAATTTTCCAATTCCACCAAAACCTGCATTGTTCATCAAATATTCTACCTGAATACCTGATTGTTGTAATTCATCAAAAATTTCCTGAGGAGCAGTTGACTTGGTTAGGTCTTTGGTAATGACTTTTACATTGATATTGTACTTTCCCTCTAAGGCTAATTTAAGTTGTTTCAATTTGTCTTCACTCCGAGCGACAATGACTAAGTCACCTCCATTCTCGGCATGAATGTGTGCCAATTCTTTTCCAATTCCACTAGATGCACCCGTTATTAATGCTACTTTATTCATAATTTGATTTCAATTTTATCGTTCTCGGACAAAACCCGTGGTCAATCAGAAATAATAATTATAAGTTCCTGAAACAGAAACGATCACTACTATTTCCGATTGACTTGAATACGGAATTTGGAAGAGAACCAATTTATAAAGCACTAAAACGGACGAGACCTATCTTCGTTCACCTCCAGCTAAAGGTGTTTTTGGTATTTCTCTAGGAATTCGACCTTGTTCAACGGGTAAGGAAACGGTTTTTAAGTGTGGTAAGACATGCTTGGCAAACAACTCACACTCTTGTAAATGCGGATAACCTGAAAAGATAAACGAACGAATACCCATATCCATATACCGTTGTAGCTTCTCCAAAATTTGTTGCGGATTTCCAACCAATGCTGCTCCACAACCAGATCTTGCCCGACCGATACCCGTCCATAAATTAGGTTCTACGAAACCTTCCATATCCGCTAGATTCCGCATTTCCGCTTGACGAGACACACCGTAGGATTTGGCATCTAATGCACGCTCACGGATTTCTGTTCCTTTATCGTCGTCAAGTTTCGACATCAAGCGTCTTGCCCATGCACGTGCTTCTTCTTCGGTTTCTCGAACAATCATGTGGATGCGTAGACCAAAATCTACTTTTCGGTTATATTCTGCTGCTTTTTGACTCATATTGGTCATTAATTCACCCAAGCGTTCTTCGGTTTCTGGCCACATGAGATAAACATCACAATGTTCAGCACACAAGTCAACTCCTGCGGGAGAATATCCGCCAAAATACATCAACGGCCCTCCATTTTGTTGATAAGGCTTAACGGGTTCGGTTGGTAATTTTATGTTATAAAACTCACCTTGGAAATCAATTTCGTCCTGTGTCCATGCTTGTTTTAAAATAGTTATGACTTCTCGTGAACGTTGATAACGAGCCGCAGAATCTAAATCTGTCCCTGGTAAATTAGAAGAAATAATATTGATCGTCAATCGACCTTTTAAGATGTGATCTATCGTTGCAATCGCACGAGCAAGCATGGGCGGATGTACCTCGCCACAACGCACTGCTGCCAGTAAATTGATATTTTTTGTCAATGGCGCAACCGCAGAGACAAAGGACATGGTATCTTGACCAACTTGATAGGAAGACGGACACAAAATATTCCGATAACCTAACTTATCTGCTGTTAATAGAATATTGGAGGCATTTTCCCAATTACTTTTATACTCAAACGGCATTTCGCCTAAAAAGTCAGTGTCGCCATTACAGATAGGTGCAAACCAGGAAATCTCTGCTCCATCGAGGTGTTCAGAACGGATTTGTATGTTGTTTTTCATAGAGTATTTGTTTTGCTTTTTCTTTTATTCTTTTCCATTGATGAAAAGAACCAAACCAGCCTGCGTCTGGCAGGAATCTAGTCGAATCGCAATTTGTATTTCCTCTTCCTTTTGGGGAATCTTAGCCTTTTAGCTTTGTCCTATCTTACTAGCTTGAAAAGTCCTACTAAGCGTTCTTTTGCGTCTTCGCATCTTAGTTTCTCTCTTTTTACCCAGTATTATTTTATTACTTCCAAAAACACTGGAATTACTAATCACGCAAAATTCCACAACCGTTTACAGACTTTTCTCTTGGAAAATTGCTTTTTTCGACAGTCCCAAGCTTTGTAACAACTAAAGATATGGTAAAAATTACTGTTCTTTTTTGATCGACCAATATCCGTATAAACTTAAAAGGAACACAATATGGGGCAGGTTATTTTTAAATAGAGCGACTTTTGTTTAGTTGTTGTTCTAAATCCATTAAATCTGCCCAATAGACTTGATAAAATTCTTCAACGTAGGAACGATTGTTGGAGTAGCCTGCGAGGAAGCTTTTTTTAGCTTTTTCAAGCATGGATAAGGCTGCTGATTGCTCCCCTTTTTCTAGTAATAAAGTAGCAAGATAGAATTCTAAATCTGCATTTTGATCGTGGATTTCGATACCTAATTCATACGCTGCTTGTGCTTCGTCTAACTGTCCGAGTTGTTGATGTGCCATTCCTTTGTATAAAAAAGAGATGGACTCGATATAATCTTGTCCTACTTGTCGGGTTTCTTCGGCAATATGTTGATCTATAAATTGTAAAGCGGTTTCAAAATCTTGCATTCGCAAATAGCAAATTGCTCGCATAAAGTCAACACTTTGTGCTTGCGGATGATCTATAAAATTGGGTGTCAATTTGTCCGTAGCATTAAAATCGGATAAAGCACGTTCATAATCTCGATAGAAATATAGATAACAATACCCCCGATATCCAATCCAGTTCAAAGAATCACGGGTGATACATTCTTTATAAGGTGGATAAAAACCTGATGCAATCCCTCGTTTAAGATATGGAATACCACGCTCCCGCCACACTTCAGGATGTTCTGGGTTATATTTAGCTGCTTCTTCTATCAAGGTTTGTTCCCCTGCACTACCTTGATAGTAATTGCCTCTTCCACCAATAAAATATTCTGCATAATCAACATGATCGGTTACAGTAATCTCCTTTTTATACATATCATAAGAAGGTTGACATGCGATCAATAATCCAATAAAAAGGATTCCACTAAGGCAATATTTCAATAACTTTTCCATCTTTGAGTTTAAAGGTAACATAAACATAAGCATCTCGAATATCTTCTTTTATTTTACAAGGTTGCCATTCTTTTTGGTTTGAAACGATCTCATAAAAATGATCGACGGTTTCTGGATGAAAGGCCTTTTTATTGTAATTCAAATCCGCTTGTTCTGTAACAAACCGTCCTGCCTGACCTTGACAATTGACTACAAACCGATAAGTTAAGAAACCTGATTCATTATGTAGTTTACTAGATTTTAATTCGGTTTCTAAAATACGCCACCATTGCCCTTTTCCACCAATGAGTTGACCGATTTC
>JAHDFQ010000083.1:0-5762 GCA_020628085.1 Saprospiraceae bacterium | reverse complement strand
TTTGTTAATGCGTTGTTAACGATAAAATGGCTTTAAACGATCACGTTTAAAGCCATTTTTCTAAAATTTATGTTTGAATATTACTATTGAAAATCTACCAACTCAATATCAAATACTAAAGGTGTATTTGGTGGAATTTTTGCACCTGCACCACGTGCTCCATATGCTAAACCAGAAGGAATGATGAATTTTCCTTTTCCACCTTTTGATAATAATGGAATAGACTCTTGCCAACCTTTGATTACTCCATTTAAACGGAAATCAAGTGGTGTCCCACGCTCAACAGACGAATCAAAGACCACTCCGTCTAGTCGAGTACCATGATAGTGTGCCTTAATACTAGAACTTGCATTTGGATGTCCAGCACCGTCACCTTCTTTCTCCATCACGTAATAAATACCTGATTCTGTTGATTGAACGTTCTTTAGTTTATTATCCATGATATACTTTAGGATAGCATTTTTATCTTTATCTGCTTGTGTTGTTGGATTTTCCACCATTTCTTTTTTCAATTTGGCAGATGAATCACAACCGATGACTGCTACTGCGAGTAAAACGAATAAAAAGATATTTTTCATTATTATATATTTGTTATTAAAATTAATTTGAATGTACTTAGAATCATATAAACGATATCTTATACAACTTGGACAACTTATCATTCACATGATCCTTTTTTACTAACGTTGAAGTTGATGATCCGTTGCATTAAGTCATAGAATGATACAAAGTTGCAGTTATTTTGCTTCAATTTCTAATAAATGTACTTCAAAAATAAGCGGTGTGTTGGGCGGAACGAGTTTGCCTAAACCCTTTTCATTGTACGCTAAATGTGAAGGAATTAAAAAAATGGCTTTACTATTTTTATTCATTAAAGTCAATCCGTCGTTCCACCCTGCAATCATATTTCCAATGTAAAACGATAATGGTTCATTTCTTTTATAAGAGGTATCAAAGACTCTTCCATCTAAAAAATAACCTTTGTAATGTGCGGTAACATAGTCACCCCATTTGGCGTTCTGTCCTGTTCCCACTTGCGTAATTTGATAAAAAAAGCCCTGTGGTGCTTCTTGTATGTCTAATAAATTGTCTATTGCGTATTCGATCAGTGTATTCCGTTCTTTATCGACTTGAGTGGTTGGATTATTGATGAGTTTTGAGGATAGTCGAAGGAGTAAATCATCCTCTTGTTCAGGTGGAATATCTATTTTAATTGGCTCTTGTTCAGGCTTTTTTCTACTGTTTTCAGCACATGCACCCAACACCAATATTCCTGTAAAAATTAAGCATACTTTATAAAAAACTTTCATTTTCATATAACTTTATTTTAATACATCGTGTTTAATCAACTATATTCATTAACCTAAATTAAGATTTCATGGCAATTCGATTAGGAGATACTGCTCCGAATTTCACAGCGCAAACCTCAATGGGAGAAATCAATTTTCACGATTGGCTCGGTGAAAGTTGGGGATTATTATTCTCACATCCCGCTGATTACACACCTGTTTGTACAACAGAACTTGGTCGCACGGCTGCCCTAAATGGTGAATTTCAAAAAAGAAATGTCAAACCAATTGCGGTCAGTGTTGACCCAATAGACAGCCATCAAGGTTGGATCAAAGATATAGAAGAGACGCAAAATGTTACTATGAATTTTCCGATTATTGCGGATAACGACCGAAATGTCGCAGAATTATATGATATGATTCATCCAAATGCTTCTGCTAAAGCAACTGTAAGAACGGTTTTTGTAGTTGGCCCAGATAAAAAAGTAAAATTAACCTTAACCTATCCACCATCAACGGGACGTAATTTCTTAGAGATATTACGTGTCATTGATAGTTTGCAATTGACAGCAGATTATAGTGTGGCAACACCTGCCGATTGGAAACAAGGGGAAGATGTGGTGGTTTCGCCATCTATTGCAACGGAGGATATTCCTGCTCGTTTTCCAAAAGGTCATCGTGTGATTAAACCTTATTTGAGAATGACACCACAGCCAGATTTGGATTAAATTTATCTATGCTGAATTCAAAAAGCTACAACGTATTTTAGGTATTTTGTAGCTTTTTATGAGTTTGGTTCTCTTCCAAATCCCGTGTCCAAGTCAATCAGAAATAGTAACTATCGTTTCTTCTCAGACACTTATAATTATTATTTCTGATTGACCACGGTTTTTGTCCGAAAACGATAAGTTTTAATTCACTTATTTATATTCAACTCCTTCTCATATTCAATCGCAAAATTTCGCATTTCTTTAATCAATGGCATTATTTTATGCCCAATAGAAGTGAGCTCGTATTCTACTCTCGGTGGGACTTCTCCATAGTTTTTTCGAACTACCAATCCACTATCACATAGTTTTTTTAGTTCTTGTATTAACATTTTTTCACTAATATCAGGTATTAGTTTTTTCAGTTGTGAAGGTCTTAGTCCTTGAGGTGCCAATTGAAATAAAATCAATAGTTTCCATTTTCCACCAAGTAGTTCAGTGGTTGTTCTTATAGGACATCTAGCCGTTACTTTCAGTTCTTTACTTTTCATACTTACAAAAAGGTTAGTACAGTGTAAATAGTAATGTATATCAAAAGTATATATTTTTGTTTCAAAATGATGTTCTATGAAGAATATTTTAATAGTCTTTCTTTTATTCAATTCAATAATTGGTAAATCTCAAGATAATATGAAAATTATATATGTATATGATGCATTATGCGGATGGTGCTATGGTTTTTCGCCAGTTATGGAGTCATTTCATAAAAAATATAAAGATAGTCTCGATTTTGAAGTTATCTCTGGGGGAATGATAACGGGTGAAAGGATTGGTCCGATAGGTGAAGTTGCTCCTTATATAAGTTGGGCTTACAAAGAAGTAGAACAAACAACAGGGGTAGAATTCGGTTCAGATTTCTTAGATAAAACATTAAAAGAAGGATCAGCCATATTTACATCTATTCCTCCTGCAATCGCCTTATCTGTTTTTAATAATTATGACCAACAAAATAGTATTCAATTTGCTTCCGCACTACAGAAAGCTATCTATTATGATGGAATTGAACCAAAAAACAAAGAAGCTTACGGTAAAATAGCAGCTACATTTGGGATGGAGGCGACATTATTTATAGAAAGTATGAACGACCCTAAATATGAACAGATGGCTCAAAAAGATTTTCAAAAAACAGCTGAACTTGGGGTATCTGGTTTTCCAACCGTTTTCATTCAAAAAAATGGTATGTATTATAAAATAGCAAGTGGATATTGTTCTTTTGAGACGATGGAATCCAATTTTATGACCGTTAAAAACCAAAAGTAATGAAAAAAACAATTGCATTATTTGGTGCTACTGGACAGACAGGAAAACTGTTTTTAGAAGTGGCATTAAAAGCAGGATATAACGTGAAAGCTTTAGTAAGAGATACGAACAAACTGCATGTTTCAAATCCTCAATTAACTGTAGTTCAAGGTGATGTATTAAATAAACAAGATGTAGCGCAAGTTGTCAAAGGAACAGATATTGTAGTCAGTTTATTTGGACATGTGAAGGGTTCTCCGAAGTGGTTACAAACCGATGGAACTAAACACATCCTAGCTGCCATGAAAAAGAATAATATTTCAAGAATCATCTCACTATCAGGCGGTGGATTACCGTTTCCTGAAAAAGACGAACCTAAATTTGCAGATAAGCTCATCCGAACAATTATGAAAATTGTGGCTTCTAAAATGCTAAATGATGCCGTACAACATTATGAAGTCTTAAAAAATAGTGGCTTGGAATGGACGATTGTGCGTGCCCCAAGATTAACTAATGATGATAGATCAGGAACGTATCGAGTTGGTTGGGTTGGTGTCAATGCCAGTACTAAAATCAGTCGTGCAGATTTAGCCGATTTCATTTTGACGCAAATAGAAGACGAAACCTTTGTTGGCCAAATGCCTTTTGTGAGTATTTAGGAATTAGTGTTTACTAAATTATAAGTGGTCATACGGGACGAGTTCCGTATGACCACTTATATTGGTATCAAAACAGATCTTTACCTCCTACTATAATTCGGGGATTCTTTGGTAATGACCACATCATGTGGGTGACTTTCGACTACTCCAGCACCTGTGATACGTACAAATTGAGCTTTTTGTAAATCCTCAATCGTAGCAGCACCACAATAGCCCATTCCTGCACGTAGACCACCAATATACTGCACCATTACCTCTGCGAGTGAACCTTTAAATGGAACTCGTCCTTCGATTCCTTCAGGTACTAATTTTTTTATATCATCTTCGACATCTTGGAAATAACGATCTTTAGAACCTAATTGCATTGCTCCCAAAGAACCCATTCCACGATAGATTTTAAATTTACGCCCTTCATATATGACCGTCTCACCTGGAGCTTCTTCAACACCTGCAAACAATGAACCTGCCATAATCGTACTTGCACCTGCCACCAGAGCTTTTGCAATATCACCTGTATAACGGATACCACCATCACCTACTATAGGTACACCTGAACCTTCGATAGCTTTAGCCGCTTCATGAATGGCTGTTAATTGAGGTACGCCGACACCTGCTACGATCCGCGTGGTACAAATACTACCTGGGCCAACCCCCACTTTGACCCCATCGACACCAGCATCAACTAACGCTCTAGCACCTGCGCCTGTTGCCACATTTCCACCTACCACTTGCAAGTTGGGATAATGCTTTTTGACTTCACGAACAGCATTCAACACACCGATCGAATGACCGTGTGCAGTATCCAAACAAATGGCATCTACATCTACTTTAACCAATGCTTCTACTCGTTGCAACATATCAGAAGTTACCCCAACTGCTGCTCCGACGACCAGACGACCATACGAATCTTTACAAGAATTAGGATAGTTTTGCACTTTCATAATATCCTTGTAGGTTATTAATCCTACGAGTTTATTATTTGCTCCATCTACAACCGGTAATTTTTCAATTTTATTGACCTGTAAAATTTCCTTTGCTTGTTCTAAAGTTGTCCCAATGGGAGCAGTAATCAAGTCCTTGGTTGTCATTAACTCTCGAACAGGACGATTATAATTGGACTCGAAACGGAGATCACGATTTGTAAGAATACCAATCAAATGATTTTGCTCATTGACGATAGGAATTCCGCCTATTTTATGGCGTTTCATCAAATTCTGAGCATCCCCTACTAGTGCATTATCATGTAAGGTTACTGGGTCAATAATCATCCCACTTTCCGAACGTTTGACACTTCGAACTTGCTCGGCTTGCGCCTCAATAGACATATTCTTGTGAATAATTCCAATCCCACCTTGTCGGGCAATAGCAATTGCCAAGCGATTCTCCGTAACGGTATCCATTGCTGCTGAAACAATAGGTAAATTGAGTCGAATATGACGAGTAAATTGTGTAGCGATACTGACCTCTCGTGGGAGAACTTCCGAATAGGCTGGGACGAGTAATACGTCATCGAAAGTAAGCGCTTCCCCTAAAAATTTGTTGTGGGAGGTGGCTTGAACCTGACCATTTGCTGTTTTTATCCTTTCCATTTGCAAAGGTATATACTTTTGATGCAGACTGCCAAATATATTTTGTGTAAAAAAGAAATAACTTTTATAAAATTAAAACGCACTTCAAGATGATCTTGAAGTGCGCATAAAATTTAGAATAAAATTTCTCTTTAATTATTGTTCTCGTGTAAAATTTATTTATCATTCATCCAAACGAATGGTTGCAGGCACACAAATCCTTTCTTTACATTCAATGCT
>JAHDFQ010000082.1:7878-20584 GCA_020628085.1 Saprospiraceae bacterium | reverse complement strand
AAAGAACTACTTTTTAGGTTTATTAGAAATTGTTTCTTTATAATACGCTTGAATTTCCGACATCGAGATACCGAGTAAATCCATCATTTTGAAAAAAGAAGGAAGGTCATTTTTAAGAAAATCTGCTTTTTTCATCTCTTTGATTTTTTGAAGAGCATCAACGGCTATAAAATAACCAATACCCCGTTTGTTAAAAATAATATCTTGATCTTGTAAATAACTGAACGTGCGCATCACCGTATTAGGATTGACTTGGATTTCCGAAGCCATCTCTCGTACGGATTGTAAACGATCGCCACCTGTCAATTTTTGAGTCAGAATATTCTCGCAAATATGATCGGCAATCTGCATGTATATGGTGGTACTTTTTTTGAAATCCATGGTCTATAATTCTTTTTCGGTTAGTTTTAAATAAGCTACAAACCATAGAAATAATGGTAGTATCCAATGTACTAAGAATTCACTTACAGGAATGGCCGTCGTCTCTATGAAATTTTTAAAGGAGTCATTAATGTTAGCTTCTACAACAGGTTCAGAAAACAACCCTTCACCAAAAAAGGAAGCAAAAGTAATTCTGAATAAAACTACAAATATTAATACTGATAGAATGAAGAGTCCAAAAGAGAAGAAAGCTGTTTTGAAGAAATTATACTTTTGAAAAGCAATCGCTCCCAAAAAAAATATACTGTGCGCTATTAGAAATACTCTAAAAAAAACATAAACATTAATTGAAAATGGCTGAAATGCATCATAAATTGAACCAAAATATCTTGCCGATAAAGTATTAAATATCAAACTGAAAATATAGTATAATACAATATAAAATAGAGGATAGAGTACCACCATTTCAAACCATCGCACTAAGAATTTTTCAAAATTTGTAGCAGGCAAACTTAAATAAAACTGTCGTTCATGCGGACTATTCATTTCTCTAAAAGAAAAACTCGTAAGTACTAACCCAATTGCTATAAATGAAAATGGGAATAAGCTGTAGTGAAAATCAGGTGCGTTTGACCCACCGTCTGAACCGAAGACAAATCCGATCAGTAACAGGATTCCAAATAAAGCTCCCGCACCGATTAAAATTCGTTTATAATTGATTTGAAAATCGTTGCTCAACAACTGCCACGCACGGGCAGGATTGAAGATTAAATGTGTATTCATTGGTTTAGTGTTTTGTAGGATCATTAAATAATTGCGCTATTGCAGTTTTGTTTCCAACAACCGCGTTGAAGAGTGATTCTAGTTCGATATCAGTTTCAATTCCGTCTGTATTTGGAACAACCACCTGATACCCGCCAGGTACTCTTTCGGAAAACAACGTATTTTGAGGTTGATCGTTATTGAATAATAATTGGAAAGAAAGCCGCTCTGTGATACGTTGAACCGATTCTTGGAAAATGATTTTACTATTTTCTAAAATAATAATCGGATCAATTAAATTCGCCAAATCACGAACTTGATGCGTAGATACGATAAACGTCCGATCATCAGAAATCGCTCGTGCTAGCAGTTTCCTAAACTGACTTTTCGATGGAATATCTAGTCCATTTGTTGGTTCATCCAAAATCAAAAGCGGGCAATTGGAAGCCAATCCAAAACAAAGCACGACTTTTTTCTTTTGTCCATGTGAGAGCTGATCCATGTGCTGCGTAGCATCTATATCAAACTCTTGGAGATATTGATCGAATGCTTGTACATCAAAATCTGGATAAAAAGGAGCATACATTTCTTGATAAGATCGAATCGCAATACTCGGAATATAGAGTTCTTCAGGAACAAAGTAGAGTTGCGATAAAAAATCAGGGTGTCGTTGTCGAGGAATGTACCCTAAAACATTACAATCACCTGATTTTGGAAATAGAAGACCACCAATTAATTTGAGCAGGGTACTTTTACCAGCACCATTTTTCCCTAGCAGTCCATAAATTTGTCCTTTTTCTATGGATAAATCCAAATCAGTAAAGACTGATTTTCGTTTGCCATAATTAAAGGAGAGTTGGTTGAGTTGAATCATAACTTTTATTTTTTATTAAAATCGTTTTACCGTGTTAGTGTATTACTTTAATAGTACACTACAAATGTAACTTAATTTTTTTATTAAATACAAGTTTTTACATAATTATTTTTGTAAAGCCTACTATATTCTATTCTCCAAGGCTTTATTTTTTCAATAAATTAGCATATATTGAGGAACAATTCTTTTCGTGTAGTAATATCTAAAATGTTTAAATTCATCCTCACAGGGTGAAGTTTCTCAATTAGATAATTTCCAATATTCTAATCTTACTCTATTATTTTTATTCACTCATACTTCTTTACTGGGCTGTAAAGTTGCTCAACAGAGGTATATCAAAAAGAAAAAGTATGATTTCCAAAAAGCAATTCAACTTCTTTAAGAACTATTGTTATCCGTATATGTCTAGCTCATCCTATTCGTATGCTTTTCTTCTAAGTTTATCATGGATACTGATTTTTTCAATCTTCAAATTTGATGTAAACGCACAAATAACAAATGCTAGTAGGACGGGTTTTACATGGATTAACACTGAAAATGTAACGGATACCAATTTTGGAGCAGGCTATACGATGTACAGTGCAGCTTGGCCAATTTTTAAAGAGTACCCAGGCGCATCCAACTTTCAAACAGGACTCGCTAGTTCGTGGCTAACCACACAACGAACAGGAACAGAACCCGCTCAATTTTACACTACCATCGAAGGTGGTCTAGGTTGGTGGGGCGACACTCGATTTGGGACTGAAACACCTAAATTTATAATGGGTGGTGTTTCACACAATTTCTTTTCTTGGGCCAACGGAACAGGTGCAGGACAAAGTGATATGCTGCCTAATGGACAACGAGATTGGAGTACATCAGGTGGAAAATATGGCGTAGCTCAATTATCAAATAGATTACTTTGGGCACCTGATGGTTTGAATATGGCACAAGGTTTAAATGGTGAATTATTGGGTTATGGTTATACCCCTTTACCAATTACTGATCCAATGGCACAAACCGCAGGTCAGAATATTGCAACGGGAAATCAGTGTTGGACGTTGTTTATCAATTCTACGAACTTCAAAGGCCCAGCGACCTTCTTTTTGCCGACTTTCTGGACAGAACCCGTTTTACAAAACCCATCATTGGAAGGTTTATATTTTGATACCCGTCCATCTGATCCAAATGTTGGACTGGGTGTGGAGCAAGCCGACTTTCCAGCTATTATTTCTACAGATGCAAATGGTACTTCTTATGCCAAAATAGAGCGCATACAATTTCCATTAAGTTGTAATGAGGACAACTCTATTGTAATGAATCAGGTGACTGCTTATTCTCAAAATGCACTTTGGAATGACATGAATACTTGGTTTAGTGGAGGTGCAGCAGTTCAGCCAGGGATGAGCGTTTCAGGTATATTAAATGTTTCTTTTACGAATAATGGAGGTGCAATGATTGGTGAAATTTCAGGTGGAGGAATGGATCACGAAATTGATCTAACATACATTAATCCTACACAACAATCATCTACAGCCATGGGATTTGAATATGATTTGAATGTAGTTGAGAAAGGAAACGATCAATATACTCTGCCAGAATATTTTAGATTAGATCCCGATAATAAATGGCGTCCAATTGATGCTTCAAATGTTCCCGCTTCTACGAATTTAGTAATGACAGATGTTCCAACTACCCCAAGATCAGAAATTCCGTATGTCACCCCAATCGAACCAGATTGTCAGTTCCAAGACCCTAATAGTCCTTGGAATAGCCCTGGGCCATCAGCAGGGCCGTTTACTGCTGATTTAGGTGATGGAACAACAGTAACCTATTATTGGTACAAATTTATCGAGCAGCCAGCCGTCGTTCATGCAAATTTACCTGCACCTATGCTAGCAGCAATGCAGACTAGGGTAGAGTTGATTCATGCAAATTGGAGTCATACGGATGAATATTTAGCTCCTCCATCTGCGGGAAATCTAGCGACTATTGATCCCAATGCGATTATACAACCACCAACTGGTTTTGAAATTGGATATGTTCCTATTGTTACTCGCCAAGAGAAAACAGCCACCAAAGTACGAGTATTTGTATTAGCTGGACAATCGAATATGCAAGGTCAAGGAGCGGTCGTTGATCCAGAGGGTGATCCTGGTGATTTGGTTGATATTATTCAAAACGATACGAATGGTGATTGGTCGGAAGTTGGACAACTTGGTAATTGGACGACACTAAATGATGTGCATTTATACTATGAGGGCGACAATGGTACGATTCGAGATCAGATAACGGTAGGGCAGGGTGCTAATACTAATTCCTTTGGACCAGAACTCATGTTTGCGCATGAAGTAGATCAATTTTATGATGATCCGATATTAATTATCAAGACAGCGTGGGGAGGAAAAACATTAGCAGAAGATTTCCGACCGCCATCCGCAGGTGGAACAACAGGAGCATATTACAATCAAATGATTCAGACTATACAAAACGTAACTCAAAATCTAGGAATAGAGTTTCCAAATTTAGGAACAACACAGTTTGAATTATCTGGTTTTGCTTGGTTTCAAGGTTGGAATGATGGAGATAATGATGGATTTATGAACGAATACGAAAGCAACTTAAATCATTTGATTCATGATGTTAGAACTGATCTTGGCGTTCCTGATCTTCCAGTAGTGATTGCGAGTTCGGGTCATGGCGGATACACGCCAAGTGGTGACCTTTGGGTACAAGGTATTCAAAATGTCATATCTGTCGCTCAAGAAACTGTTGCTTGTGATGATACTAATTATGGTGGTTATGTTGGTTTTGTAGACACGAAAGCCTTTTATTTAGATGCTTCGGTTTCTCCTTACGATGGTATTTTTCACTTTAATAATAATGCATTAACGTTTCTGAACATCGGAAAATCAATAGGTAAGGAAATGATTGCGAGTGTGAACAACAGGTCTTTTTGTGGCGATGAATGTTGTAATGGTAATCAAACTTCACCAGGTGTTGTTTCTATAGGAAATCGAGTTTGGAATGATTTGAATAGAAACGGAATTAATGATCCAGACGAACCAGGAATTCCAGGAGTATCTATTGTGATGTGGTCTGACCCAGATGGTGATGGTATTCCCGACTGGCAGGGTTTTGCTGGTGTGGAAGTAACTGATGCCGATGGATATTATCGTTTTACAGCATTACCTGGAAATTATGTTGTTTTTGTTTGGAGTGTCGATAATTGGGATGTTGGAGAACCTCTGCATGGTTTTGTTTCTACCAATGGCTATGTAGCTGATGCTAACAATGATGTGGATTTTGACAATAATGGTTCGGGGGCTCCATTTACTGATATTATGTCGGGTATAGTGACCCTAACTTTGGATGGCGAACCTTTAAACGATGGCGACCCAGAAGATTGTTTGTTTGACTATGATGCAGGAGGTAACAATACAATTGATTTTGGTTTTTATGATCCAACAGCACCAACAGGTTTAGAGGATCTTCACGTGGATGCTGATTGTATGCAATTATTCCCAAATCCAGTACTTGATGAATTCACCATTACAGGAAATTTAGGTTTATATGACATTGATATTATGGACTCTATCGGACAAATTCATCAGACCATCAGTGCAACTGGAAATACACATACCATAGATATTTCGACGCTGCCAACAGGTCTTTACTTTGTTAGAATTGTAAACAAAACAAATAATCTATTAGAGATTAAAACGATTATTAAACAGTAAACACCGCTCTCAAAAATGAACAAGGCATCTTGATGCCTTGTTCATTTACCAACTATTATATGATTACTTCTTTGAAAAGATAAATTAATAGTAAAACGATTCTGAGACAATTTTTCCATCTTCTACCTTATAAATTGTCAACTCATCAATATTTGAGCGACCACGTCCTTTAAAGGTAACATCCATACCCATTTCCATCGAAATATAATTGCCGTAAACTTTAGGTGGATGAACATAACCGCTGTGTACTTCTTCAATTGTGGCATTAAAGGCATCTGCCTTCTTCTTAAAATTTTCTAATCCCTCAACAACTTGTGGTGCGGGTGCGTGAGGCGGTTCTATACTTTTGGCATTAGGATGAAATAGTTCTTTGTAAATGGTAGGATAATCGTTCTGCTGGCATAATTCATATAAACGATCAGCGACTTGTTGTGTTGTCATAAGTTGTATTGTTTTTTGATTTGTTAAAATAATTTGTTTGTAAATATAAAACAAAAAATGTTTAAATGGAATTATTTGATACTTTTATTTTTAAACCGATCTATTTTAATACTATCTTTGCCAAATGGAAGGAAAACATAAAGATCAGGTAGCAATATTAAAGAAATTAGGGATTCAACATTTGAATGCCATGCAGCATGAAGCACAATTAGCGATTCATGCGAGTGCAGAAACGGTTTTGTTATCTCCTACAGGATCGGGAAAAACCATTGCTTTTTTATTGCCCATTTTAGCTGAGTTGGATAAAAATAATGATGAGGTACAAGTTCTGATTCTTGCTCCTTCGAGAGAGTTAGCCATTCAGATTGAGCAAGTTTGTCGAGAAATGGGAACGGGTTATAAGGTGAATGCTGTATATGGAGGTCGTCATTTTACAAAAGATAAAATGGAGTTAAAACACCTGCCTGCTATTCTAGTAGGAACGCCTGGTCGAGTGGCAGATCATATCCGACGAGGTACTTTTGACGCTCGTAAAGTTAAAATATTAGTATTGGATGAGTTTGACAAATCTTTAGAAATTGGTTTTGAAGACGAAATGCAAGAGATTTTAGATTCCTTGCAAGGATTGGATAAAAAAATATTGACGTCGGCAACCGAGGGAGTTGAAATCCCCCAGTTTGTTCGTTTGAAGCGTCCATTATATATTGACTATTTAGAAGAAGGGGTAGATTCTTTGGAAGTTAAAAGCATTTTGTCACCATCTAAAGACAAACTTGAAACACTCGGAAAAGCACTTTGTCATTTGGGAAATGAGGCAGGTATTATTTTTTGCAATTACAAAGATAGTATTCAACGCGTTAGCGATTATCTGACTGAAAAGAACATTCCACATGGTTGCTTTTATGGAGGAATGGAACAAAAAGATCGGGAACGTGCGTTAATCAAATTCCGTAACGGTACCCATCAACTGTTAATTGCAACTGACTTGGCAGCTCGTGGAATCGACGTTCCTGAAATCAAGTTTATCATTCATTATCATTTGCCACATCGTTTAGAAGAATTTACCCACCGAAATGGTCGTACGGCACGGATGCACCAAGAAGGAACAGCCTATGTGCTGCAATGGGAAAACGAAACTTTACCCGATTTTATGGATGAACTAGAGCCCGAAATCATCCAAGATGCACCTACACCCACACCTTCTAAATGGAAAACGGTATATATTTCGGGTGGTCGAAAAGATAAAATTTCCAAAGGCGATATTGCTGGAACCTTCTTCCAACGGGGCGAACTCCAAAAAGGCGAACTCGGTATGATTGAACTCAAACAAGACTGCGCTTTTGCTGCCGTTCGTGCCGAAAAATTACCTCAAATTTTGAAATATGTCAATAATACGAGGATTAAAAATCGGAAGGTTAGGGTAGTGGAGATATAAAGTAGAATAGCCTTTAGGCTGTTCAATATTCGTGTGAACAGCCTAAAGGCTATTCTACTATTCTCTAAAAATCAAAATCCACCGTCAACCGATACGCTATATTATCACCAAACTCTTCAAACGCATAATGACCGTATCGGACATAGGCTGCAAAGCCAATGCCCAAATAAGCGAAATTGATATAGTTAAAGCGAACGATATTGTCTAATGCGATACCGCTTTCAAAAAAGCCTTTTTCGAGGGTTTTAAATTCAATTTCTTGATGTACTTCGGGTGAACGTAACTGACCAAACCCCATATTATGACTAATAGATAATCCAGGTCGAGACCATTTATATTTTTTCCATAAGGCACCAAAATCATGTTCCCAAAAAAGCGAAACATACCGATCCGATAGAAACTCAAACTGTCCCATTGTCTGGAAAACATTATCTAAATCCAACATTCTAAACTCTATTCCGATACCACTTTGATTAAATAATTTTGCATAAGGTAGGAGGGTCGAACTCGTTCCTGCTTCCACTCGATACGACATTTCTCCCCAACGTTTAATGGGAAATTGATGTTCCACGGCTAAGATATACTGCTCGTAACTATAATTATCGGAACTAAAAATATTAAGTCCTTTGGTAGCTTGAATCTGTATAACAGGAAAACGAGTACTATTGGCAATTCTTTTACCCATAAACGGAATAAATTGCTCACCATACGCATAACGTAAGCCAAGTTTAATTTCTGAAAACTCAAAAAATCGACTGGGTAATTGATCTGCTCGGTTGAATAAATAATCATAATTGGGTCGCCAAGAATTTTCAGAATATGTCAAATGAAATTGTGCATTTTTAAAAAAAGTCGCTCCAACCTTAACATAGTACTCCTCAAAATCATCCATCCGAAACGCATACAAACCACTATCAAATAGAACAGGTGAATAATCGTTTTTTGGAAATTGTGGAATACCAGGCACACGGGTATCGAAATGATATCCCAAACCCAAAAACATTTCTCGTTTAGAAGGAAGAAAAAATCGAACTCGACCACCATATTTCCAAGCTTTATCAGCCGTTCCATAACCAGCATATCCGCCTAGTTCCATCCACTTTAAAAACTTATGATTGGTGTGTAAGCCTATTCCAAAACGATGCTGCTCATACTGATTGGCATCGTAAATACGAGGAATATCAATGTTGATTTTTCCAACGGGTAATACACCAGAAACCAGTGATTCTGAAATATGAATCATCGTTTCCATCCGTCGAGCTGCTTTCAGCGTATCCCACCAAATAAACGTATTTTGATCGGACTGATCCAACGATTCATGTCGATGCTGCGCCCAGATTGAATCCGATATTTCCGTACAGCCATTTTGCAAAATATATTTATCAGCAGTAAAATCTTTTTTATCTATGATTGGATTAAAATCAACTTTCGATAAATAACTTTTGCCTGTTATTTTCATGCCTACATACTTAGACGGATACTTAGGCATGATCCACTCAAAGTTCAATTGCTCAGGAAACCATTTTTTAGCTGCTGAATAAAAGGTATATTTTTGTTCAATTTTTAGTTCTGTCATCCCTTTATCTGCTGGTGCTGCCAAAACATTTTGTAATGCGTATTGATTGGTATTGATATACAAAGTTCCTTCTAAAGCATTGAATTTTTTTCCTTTTTTGGGTTGAAATTGAATAATATAAATAGAATCTTGTTGTTGATAAAGCGTATCAATAATTTCAAAATAATAGGCTTTTGTACTCCCTTTTGAGATTGGATTGACATACGTTTTTTCAAGGATATTGAGATTAGGATCATAAAACGAGAAAGGTTGTGCATCTTTTGCTAATGCTACAAAATTGGGGTTTTTAAAACCCGACACTCGATTCATCGTGACGGTTTCTTTATGGTTATTGGGAGCTTGATAGAGCTTTTCGGTTACGGTTTCAGCAATCATCAAATGTTGCTCTCGCTGAGCAAAATTAATGTATCGCAGACTAACGGTATCTAGTCGTCTTTGTACTCGGTTTGAATTTCCAGAAATAGCTATTTTTCGGATATGGTCTTGATATGCTTCTTCATTGGGAAGAAAATCAAACACCAATTTATTATACGTTTCACAAGAATATTGATCGAAAAAACGAGGTTGATTGTTTTTACGTTGAGCAACTACTTCTTTGATAATGCGATGTGCTGGGTTTTCCCCAGCAATAACGACGGCTTCGTTTAACTCATACGTTGATTCTTGCAAAGTAACTTGATAAAGATCTAGTGCTTTAACTTCATTTAAGTTTAAGATCAACGTTTCATAGCCTACATATCGAAATTCTAAAAATGTGATATATGCAGCGATATCTATGTTGAAATTTCCATCAATATCTGTTGTAAAACCATTCGATGGATCACTATTTATTAATATATTAACAAAAGCAAGCGGTTCTTGATCTTTGTTGAATACTTGACCACTAATGACCTGAGCATGGACAATAGAGCTAAAAAAATACATAAAACAACTTATAAAAAGTATTCGTATAATATGAATTGTATTTGAAGAAGTAAAATTTATCGACATGATGATGGACTTGTGTTCTAACAACTTTAAATAAGGACGTTGTGTTGTATAAATGACCAATATTATGAACGAATATTTTGAGTTTCCTTCATATATTTTTGGTATTTTTGTGCCAAATTTGGTGTAAACCCATTTAAATAAAAGAAATTATTAAAAAATGTCAGAAGCAATAGAAAAAGTACATTGTTTAATTATAGGTTCAGGGCCTGCTGGTTATACGGCAGCCGTTTATGCAGCTAGAGCCAATATGAATCCTGTTTTATATACTGGACAAGAGATTGGTGGCCAGTTGATGATTACAACAGATGTGGAAAATTACCCTGGTTATCCCGATGGAGTAATGGGACCACAAATGATGGATGATTTTCGCAAACAAGCCGAGCGTTTTGGAACGGATATTCGTATGGGAATGGTCACTAAAGTAGACTTTTCTGGCGATGTACATAAAGCTTGGATTGATGGTGAAACAGAGATTCATGCTGATTCGATTATCATTTCAACAGGTGCCAGTGCCAAGTGGTTAGGTATCGAAAAAGAAGCTGAATTTGCACGTAATGGCGGTGGTGTTTCGGCTTGTGCCGTTTGTGATGGTTTTTTCTATAAAGGAAAAAAAGTAGCAATTGTAGGAGCTGGAGATACAGCCGCAGAAGAAGCGACTTATTTATCTAAGATGTGTTCGGAAGTACACATGTTGGTGCGACGTGACGAAATGCGAGCCTCTAAAATCATGCAAGAGCGTGTCTTAAAAGCTGAAAATATTATTGTTCATTGGAATACTGAAACCAAAGCCATTTTAGGTGAAACAGCTGTAGAAGGTATAGAAGTCATCAATAATAAAACACAAGAAACAAGTACATTAGATGTAGAGGGTTTCTTTGTGGCTATTGGTCACAGTCCAAATACCAAAATATTTAAAGACTATTTAGATATGGATGAAACAGGTTACATCAACACAAAACCTGATTCCTCTAAAACTAATGTTGCAGGTGTTTTTGCATCTGGAGACGCACAAGATAACGAATATCGTCAAGCAGTAACAGCAGCAGGAACAGGTTGTATGGCCGCTCTTGATGCAGAACGTTACTTAGCTGCTAAAGGTATTCTTTAGGGTTGCTGCGTGATTTGACTGTATCACCTTTTTTAAAGAAAAAAACATTATCAACTTTTTATAAAAAATTGAATTCATGACTTCCATTCCTCATTCAAAGACTAAATTTCGCCCTGGTGTATTGTGGGGTGACGAAGTAACCGAATTGTTCAACTATGCGAATGCAAATAACTTTGCGATCCCAGCAGTTAACGTCATTGGTACTAATTCTATCAACGCTGTTTTGGAGACTGCAAGAGATGTTAATTCTCCAGTCATTATCCAATTCTCAAATGGAGGTGCATCTTTCTGTGCAGGAAAAGGATTGTCCAATGATGGTCAACAGGCAGCTATTTTAGGTGGTATCTCGGGGGCGATGCACGTTCATACGATGGCAAAGGTCTACGGTGTAACGGTGGTTTTACATACCGATCATTGTGCTAAAAAATTATTGCCTTGGATTGATGGACTGTTAGATGCAGGAGAGCGATTTTATAAAGAAAGAGGTTATCCGTTATACAGCTCACACATGTTAGATTTATCAGAAGAACCTTTAGAAGAAAACATCGAAATATGTAAAAAGTATTTTGAGCGTATGAATAAAATCGGAATGACGATTGAAATCGAATTGGGTGTAACTGGTGGAGAAGAAGATGGTGTTGACAATACGGATGTAGATAGTTCTCGTTTATATACGCAGCCTGAAGAAGTGAGTTTTTCGTATGGTGAATTGAGTCAAGTGAGTAATAAATTTACCATTGCAGCAGCCTTTGGTAATGTACACGGTGTCTATCGTCCTGGTAATGTAGAATTGAAGCCTGTTATTTTGAAAAACTCTCAAGATTTTGTTCAAGAGAAATTCAAAACAGTGGATAATCCGATTAATTTTGTTTTTCACGGAGGATCGGGCTCTTCAAGAGAAGATATTCGTGAAGCAATTGAATATGGAGCGGTCAAAATGAATATTGACACCGATTTACAATGGGCTTTTTGGGATGGAATCCGTCAGTATCATGATGAAAAACGTGAATATTTGAAAGCTCAAATTGGTAATCCTGATGGAGATGATGTGCCAAATAAGAAGAATTATGATCCTCGTAAATGGCTACGTGTTGCAGAGCAGAACTTCTCAACTCGCTTAAAACAAGCGTTTGAAGATTTGAATTGTATAGACCGCAATAAAGCTTAAGATTTTTTCTTTTGTTGATATAAAAATAGCTTATGGAGAGAGTTCTTCATAAGCTATTTTTTATGTTTTTAAAAATTTACACTTATTTGTTTGCTTGAAGAATTTGATTGATTTCTGAAACAGACAATGTTGTTAACTCCGCAATTTCATTGATATCCATACCTTTAGCAAAAAGCTTTTTTACAAGATTTTGTTGAATTATTTCTGCTTTTTCTTGTGCTGATTTCGCTTTTTCTTGTGCTGATTTCGCTT
>JAHDFQ010000082.1:0-7778 GCA_020628085.1 Saprospiraceae bacterium | reverse complement strand
TTGTGCTGATTTCGCTTGTTTTTGTGCTGATTTCGCTTTTTCTTCAGCCTGTCTTACCTCTTCTTCCACTTGTTTTACTTCTTCTTTTGCTTGTCTGAGTCGCTCTTCAATTTCTCTAGTTGCTTGCTTTTTCTCTTCCTCTCTCATTTGTAAAATACTGGCATTTCTAGCCAACATCATCTCAAAATGCATCCGTTGTTCAGGATCCATTCGACTCTTATCTAATTTATTCATAGCTTGTTCTATCCAATCTTCAGAAAGGACTTTTGGAAGCGTATTAATTTGGTCAATGATTTCTTGATTTTTCATAAAATAAACCAGTTTATCTAAATCTGTTTCAATTTCTGATTCTAGCTTGTCAAATTTATCAATTTCTATAATAATATGCACTATTTGATTGTCTAAAACCTCACCCATCTGATTATTTAACGTTCCAAAGTGGTAATATTGTTCCGAATGAGGAAAAATATTATTAGCCAAAAAGCCAATACAATAGATTTTGGTGAGATCATCAAATAGGTATTTTCCCTTGGCAACCAATGTATTAAAGCGTTGGAAAGCATAAAATTTGGCTCGTTGAATATAATTTCTATACAAACCTAATTGCATTTCCACTATAAAGGTGCTGCCATTTTCATCTTCACAAATCAAATCATACAATCCACCTCTAGCATTTTCGGTCAAACCTATAAATTCATTGCTTAGAAATGTTACCTTTTTTATAGGAACGTTACTCTGAATTAATGCTTGCAGTGCCTTTCTTAAAAATGTAGTATCCGACTCGTCGGCAAAGGTGAGCTTAAAGCCATAGTCTGAAAGGATTGATATAAATTTTGAGTTATGCTCCATTTTTGATTAAATTACTTTCTTAAAACTACAACTATTTTTCAAATATCACATCAAGTATTTTTTAAAGGGGAAACGACTGATCCTTTTTCATTTTTTTGAGAAAGAATTGGACGCATTTTGTTTTGAATATTTGTTTGTAAGATATCTATGATATTGCGTTTGACAAAATGTTGGTGCGTGACCATTCCGATCGTCCGAAGCGGTTGAGTTCCTTCTATTCTTCGAAGTTTTTTCTTATCAGCTATTGTAAAATCAAGGGTTGCCAAATAGGGGAGTAGTGTAACGCCCTTATTAAGTTTTACAAATCGAATTAAACTATCAATAGAACCTGCCTTGAACTCGAAATTAACACCCTCATTAATAGCACAATTTTCCAAATCACAGATTTTAACAACTTGTGTACTCAAACAGTGTTCTTCTTGAAGCAACCAAAAATTACTATAATTGATTTCGGATAAAACCACGTCGGAAGAAAACCCATTTTTCTGACAATCAAAAAGCACAAAAGATTCATGATATAACGGTGTTTCAAGGAGTTGATTTTCTTGCAATGGAATAGCTACAATCCCAATATCTAACTGACGTGTACTAACTTGTTCGATGATGATTTGAGTAGGAATTTCACTAATTAAGAAGTTGATTTTTGGAAACGTTTTAGTGAAAATAGGCAAGATTTTAGGAAGCAAATAGGGCGCAACAGTCGGGATAATTCCGATTTTTAGAGTACCTGTCATTTCACCTTTCATATCATCAATCTTTTCCTGCAATTCTATAATAGATCGTTGAATGATTTTAAGCTGTTCAATTACTGTTGCCCCTTCTTTGGTCACCGTAACTGGTTTGGTTTTTCGATCAAATATTTTGATTCCAATTTCCTCTTCATAACGGCTAATCATTGTACTTAGAGTAGGTTGTGTCACAAAACATTTCTTGGCAGCTATTCCAAAATACTGTAATTCTGCTACTGCCAAAACATATTCTATTTGTTGTAAATTCATTTATGTTATCAATATTTATTTGCCGAAATATAGATGTTGTGAAAGTAAGATATGAAAATATAAATGTTTTGAAAGAGAATTGAATCGTTTTTTAATATTTTGATCGCTACATATGTGTAAACATTTTTAATTCCTTAAATTCGTTTTCATTTTGAGGAATAAAATACTATACATGAAAATTGCAATCATTGGTTATGGTAAAATGGGAAAAACCATTGAACGATTAGCCGAAGCACAAGGAGATGAAATCGTTTTGATTATCAATCGGGAAAATACAACGGATTTGAATGCGATTAATCTGGCGAAAGCCGATGTAGCAATTGAGTTTAGTGAGCCTGCAAGTGCCTTTGAAAATATCAAAATATGTTTGCAAAATAATATACCTATCATTATAGGAACAACGGCGTGGTTAGAGCGTTTGGAAGAAGCCAAACAGCTTTGTCAAGAACAAAATGGTGCTTTTTTATATGCATCTAATTTTAGTATTGGGGTCAATGTCTTTTTCCAATTAAACCAACAGTTAGCAGCAATGATGCAGTCGCTCACGTATTATGATGTACGTATGGAAGAAATTCATCATACCGAAAAAAAAGATGCACCTAGTGGTACAGCTATCACACTAGCTGAAAGTGTGTTGAATCAAATTGATCGAAAAGAGAAATGGGTCAATAAAGAAAGTGTAGAAAATAATGAATTATCTATTGTTTCAAAGCGCATTCCAAATGTTCCTGGAACGCACCTAGTATCCTACCAATCACTGATTGACTCTATTGAAATCAAGCATACGGCGCATTCGAGAGAAGGATTTGCGGCAGGGGCATTATTGGCCGCTCGTTGGATCATCGGAAAAAGGGGGTATTTTGGAATGATAGATGTACTCAACTCAATTAAAAACACAAACTAAATAAGATATGAGTATCAAATCTATTTTTCGATTTTTAGGTCTCTTGATGTTGATTCCGATATTATACATTTTAGGTAATTTAGTCTACGGAACATTTACAGATTATCAACCCTTACAAGTAGAGGCTGTAGAACAATACACATCCTCCGATAAGAGCATTATTTCAGATAGTACTCTCAGTTTTATGATCTGGAATACGGGATATGGTGGTTTGGGAAAGGATATGTCATTTTTCTATGATGCTGGTTATTATTATACTTCTGGTAAGCATCAAATTCGGCAAGACTTGCCTACGGTTCAACATAATATTACAGGAGCAATTGATCTGTTGAAAAATGACGATTCCGATTTTTATTTATTTCAAGAAGTAGATTACGACTCTAAACGAAGTTATTATATCAATCAATTTGAAAAATTTGGAGACACTAAAACTGGTTATGCTTCCTATTTTACTAAAAATTTAGATGTACAACGTATTCCAATTCCATTGCTCGAATTTTGGCGGGTATATGGGAAAGCTAAAAGTGGTTTGGGGACGTATTCTCGATATGAAGCAAAAGCAGCTAAACGGTTACAATTGCCAGGTGCTTATGATTGGCCAGACTATATTTTCCAACTAGATCGTTGTATTGGCTATCACACCTATCCATTAAAAAATGGAAAGGAATTAGTTGTTCTTAATATTCATAATTCAGCTTATGATAAAGGCGGTTTCATGAAGAAAAAACAAGTAGAATTTTTTAAGCAATTGGTTACTAATGAATATGAAAAAGGCAACTATGTTGTTGCAGGCGGAGATTGGAATCAGTGTCCCCCAGGTGTTTCAGAACAACTTTTTTTAAAGCAAAAGGTAGAAGATTTCAATCAAACCAATATTCCAAAAGACTTATTTCCATCTGATTGGACTTGGGCATATGATGATACCGTTCCGACGAACCGAAAAATGAATGAAGTATATGACCCTGAAACCAGTATGATGGCATTAATTGACTTTTATTTGGTATCTCCCAATGTTGAAGTACTTTCAGTAAAAGGTATCAATCAACAATTTGAATTCTCAGATCATCAACCCGTTAAGATGGAAATTCGATTGAAATAAATATAAAAAGAGCTGATCGTACAAGGATCAGCTCTTTTATTATGAGTTTTGAAATCATATAAAAATAAATAAGGTCTAAATAATGATATTGACAAGGGGTTAAAACCACCTTGGAAAGGACTTTTTTCCGAGGGAATTTCCTTCCTTGGAGACGTTTGTATGGTTTAGCCTTGCGCTTTTATCGCAGATTTAGATTGAAACTTTTCCAAACAAAGATTAATTTTTTCCAATAAATCTTCGGGACCAAACGGCTTTCCAACATGATCGTTCATCCCAAATAACTTTGCTTTTTCAGCCTCCGATAAGAATGCCGATGCGGTAAGCGCAATAATTGGAATGTTATTTTTCCTTGGATCAGACATATTTCGTATTTCTGAAGTCGCCTTATACCCATCCATCACAGGCATCTGAATATCCATCAAAATGAGATCAAAATCAGATTCATAAATTGTATCTACTGCTTCCTGACCGTTGTCTACCGTTGTGATAGATGCACCAAGATTGGTCAAGAGTTTATCGACAACCAACTGGTTGATTTTATTATCTTCTACTACCAATATTTTTGTGCCTTTGATATAATTTCTTTGAGGTGTTGGTTTTTCTTGGTTTGGTGCTTGAATGTTCTTTTTTTCTTCTTGCTTACACGGAATATAAACGTTATAAATCGTACCGCTTGAATCAGTATGCACTTCCAATTTTCCATTTTGAAGATCGACGAGACGTTTTGCCATTGCCAACCCAACTTTGTAACGTTCATAGCCATCAAATATATCACCTTCTTGATCTATACTACTTTGATACATTTTGTCTAACTCATTTTTGGATAATTCTTCCCCTGTATCTTGTAAACTTACTTTTAAAATAACTTCTTGAGGATCAAGTTTTTGGAGACTTACATTCATGCTAATATTTCCTTCTTTCGTTTTCTGTAATGAATTAGATAAAAGGTTGTGGACGATTTGATTTAAACGAGCAGGATCACCAATCAATTGATTCGGTACGATGTCATCATAGTTATATTGAATAGAAAGTCCTTCCGTTTCGATAGGCTTTTTGAAGCGGTAGTAAATTTCGTCGAAGATTTTCTTTGGTTGGAACGTTCGACTTTCTAAAGTTAGTTTCCCTGCTTCAATTTTTGAGAAGTCTAAAATATCATTGATAAATACGGTCAAATTATTAGCTGAAAATAGTAAATTTCTAAGGTTTTCAACCTGACCATCTTTTGGATTTTCTTCCAATAAAATATGTGTTAAACCGACAATGGCATTCATAGGAGTGCGCATTTCATGGCTCATACCTGCTAAGAAACTGTCTCTTGCAAAAGATGATTTTTCAATGGATTCTCGTTCAGAGATTTCATCTAATAATTTAGAATTTAGAACATCTAGTTTTTCGTTCTTCTCATTTAATTCAATATTCTTAGCATCAATTTCAAACTTCTGACGCTCAATTTGAGAATTACGTTCTTTCAAGGCTTTATTATCCTTCTTTTTTGCTCGATAACTGAAATACAATGTTGCTGCTAAAGCACCAATCAGCGCAATCAACGCTATCAAAAAAGTACGCACTTTATTGGCATTTGATTGTTTTATTTCTAACTGTGTAATTTTTTGCTGTTGTCGTACGGCTGCGAATTCTGATTTATATTTAGTTTCAATTTCTAAAACGGCTTTATCTTTCTCTTGAGAAAAGAAATTCGCTTTTGTCGTAGCATAGGCTTTATGATTTTGATATGCCAATCGGTAGGCACCTAACGATTCATAAATACCAGCGATGGCTTTATAAATTTGATGCGTTTCTGGAGCGTTTCCGCCTTTATCAAGATAATTGCTCGCTCTTTCGAGATAGCGAAGCGCATCTTTTTCTTTTCCTTTTGCTGCTTTATACAGTGCTTTATCTTTATAAATATTAGCTAAACCAATGTTATCATCTAAATCTTTCCAGATATTAATGGCTACCTCATTGGCTTCTATCGCCTCATTAATATCTTCTTGTATATAATAGGTTTGTGCAATATTTTCGTAGTCTTTTGCAATATTGGGTAAGTCTTCAATGGAGCTATTTAAATCCAGAGACATATTATAGTAAACCAAAGCACTATCGTAAGCTCCTAAGTCAGATTCAATTTTCCCAAGTTGTGTCGCCAATTTAGCTGCACCCGTATAATTTTCTTGTTGAATTTTGAGATCTAGTGATCGTTTGTAGTGCTCTTTGGCAGAACCAGATCGTTTTTTCGCAATATAAGCATCACCTAATAATTGATGTGTATTCGCTGCGGCAGCTACATCTTGTTCATTTTCTTGGTAAGCCAAAGCCGTATTCAAATTTTCAATGGCTTTGTCAATATCTCCTCTTCGTAAAAATACACGACCAATATTCGTTTTAGAGTTGGCTTTTGCAAGGTCATTATTTTCTGTATCCATGATCTTCAAAGCCTCGATATATACCCGCAAAGCATTGGTATAATCATATTTAGATTCAAAAATTGCTCCTTGTAAGTTAAAAGATTCGACAAGTCCTTTATTGTAATTATTTTTTTCGGCGAGGAGTTCCGTTTCAAACAATAATTGAAGGGCAGCTTGAGTGCTGTCAACTTTAAAATAGGCGTGACTGAGTTCATTTTGAGCGTCTATTTGTTGCTCGGTATCGCTTGCTTGCTGAACTGCTGACTGTAATTTCTCAAGATCAAACGTTTCGTTAGCCCATGTCGTAGAAAGAGAAATCGTGATGAACACAATTAATAAGAAGCTCCTCATATGATTAAGTTTTTACTGATCGTATCCCAATGAAGCTAGAGCTATATCAAGATGTAGTAAATATATCGTAGTATGTAATGAGGCATGTAGTACAAATATAGTGCCGACCATAATATTATAGTAAGGTATAGACGTAGGTATATTTGCTTATTCTCCCGATTGGCTCACTTTATAACTACGTCGAAAATGTCGGCAAGATTCTATCTTCAGCGTATCAGCTATGGGTTTTCGTTATTTCACCCCAAAAACCACCCTTTTTTTCTTAATATTCAATAAATTGAAATATGATTTTGGCAATATTTACTACAAAACACACTTTGAATGCCCGTAACTTGCAGACAGAACCAATACACAGTTTTTACAACCAATAATAAAATACAGCCTTATGAAAAAGATCATCTACTTACTCTTCACCGCTACACTCTTCCTCGCCACCGCTTGCGATAAAGAAGATGATATGACTAGTGACTCCTCTAACAATCACGATATTCTTCGCTGTAAGATCAATGGTGAAAACTGGACACCTAAAGTGGCAGGATTTGATCTTGTATATCCCTTCGAATTAAATTACTATCGTGATATTGAAAGACTAGAATTATTAGTGAAGAACAATGCAGGAAGTTCTATTTTGCAAGGATCAATATACATAAGATGTAATGTAGATTCTGTCAATACATTAAACAAAATAATTTTTAGAGAAGACGTTATAAAAAACAATAATTATTCTTATGAATGCAGCGCATTTGGTTTAGATACATTAACAACTAATTTTATTCAAATTACCTCAATAGATACACTCAATTTTGTCATGACAGGTAAGTTTGAATGTTCAGCTATTAATGACTGCCAAGATACGATTAGAGTAACTGAAGGTTACTTTGATTTAAACTACTTCTTTTAACTGTCAGCACAAGATTTACCTGATTAACAAGATATGCCATGATTAAAAAAGCGAAGCGCAAAAAATCATAACTATCAGGCAAATCCCAAAAATCCTATTCTGACAACATTCACCAATAAATACAGCCTTATGAAAAATCTAATCTACCTACTCTTCACCGCTACACTCTTCCTCGCCACCGCTTGCGATAAAGAAGATGATATGACTAGTGACTCCTCTAACAATCACGATATTCTTCGCTGTAAGATCAATGGTGAAAACTGGACACCTG
>JAHDFQ010000081.1:17535-20828 GCA_020628085.1 Saprospiraceae bacterium | reverse complement strand
TCGTAAACGTAAATTGTAATTAACAGACTTGAAACAAAGATAATGGAAGTGTGTTTTTAAATATTTAGAAATTCTTGAAATTCATCTATCTTTGTACACACAATCGAAGAATATGACATTACGATTAGATCATTTACATATTAAAAATTATCGTTGCTTTGAGGAATTACATATTCCACAATTCAAACAGATCAACTTGATTGCTGGTAAGAATAATGTTGGAAAGACGGCATTGTTAGAGGCGATACGGATTTGGGCAAGTGAGGGAGATAGCTATGTAGTCAATCATATTTTGACATTAAGACAAGAAAATGACTTGAAAAAAAAATACTCTGGCTATGAATCTTACTTCAATGAGACCATTGAATATAAGGAAGATGATAAAATTATTGCTACTCTAAGTATCAATGAGGTTCTTTTAGTATTAAATGGACGACGAGAAAAAAATATAGGATCTAGTAGGGAAAATATGAATGGGAATGCTATCTATTATCCATATATTAAAAAAGATAAATACTTGGATAGGAATTTATTTTTTGTTTCATCAGATCTCTCTTTTAGTAATTTAGACTTATGGGAGGATATTGATTTGAGTTATAAAAAAGATTATGTAATTGATGCACTAAATTTAGTATTAAATGGAGTAGGAGATGTAGGTGTCTATAAAAATGATTTCGTTAAAATTTTACAAATTGGGGATTCTGAAGCTAAATCTTTAAAGCAATTTGGAGATGGTATGAGTAGAATTTTTTCTTTGACTTTAGCTCTTGTAAGTGCCGAGAACAGTATTCTACTTATTGATGAATTTGAAAATGGATTACACCATTCAGTGCAAGAGAAAATCTGGGAGTTTATTTTTCAAATGGCTAAGAAGTTGAATGTGCAAGTTATTGCTACAACGCACAGCAGAGATACAGTAGCTGCTTTCGGAAAAGAATCAGCAAAGAACGAAGGAAAGGGACAGTACCTAAGATTAGAAAAGGATAAAAGTGGTAGGATTAAGCCTGTTTTGTACAGTCAAGAAGAATTAGAAACGGCAATTGATTTAAGTATAGAAACTAGATAAGATGGAGCAGCGATTATTGGTTGAAGGAATTAACGATATTAAAGTAATTGGATCATTATGTCAAGCTCTCAAAATGCCTCGTCCTTTATGGCATGAGTCAAATGATGATTATGGTCGGTTTGTGATTGTAACAAAAGGCAAGGATAATTTACTAAAAAGATCAATAAAATTTGACACCTCTATATCAGCGACTCTAAAAATACCTGAACTTCAAAACTTAGGAATAGTAGTTGACGCTGATGAAAATATTGATAAACGTTGGCAATCCATAATTGCAATTTTAACTAACGCCGGCTACACCAACTTACCCAAAGCACCATCAGTAAAAGGTACAATCATCTTAGAGGATACATTACCGAAGATAGGTATATGGATTATGCCAAATAATCAGCTTTCAGGTTATTTAGAACATTTTGTAGAGTTAATGATACCTGCTAATGATGACTTGTTTAGTATTGCTCAGGCAACTACTCAAAATTTAATTGAATCTTCTAGAAATCTATTTCGTCCTGTTGATAAACAGAAAGTAGATATTTATACTTGGTTGGCTTGGCAGTCTAATCCTGGCGTTCCAATGGGTACAGCGATCCATAATAAATACTTGGATGCTAATAGTCCAGGTGCATTACAATTCATAGAGTGGATGAAAAATACATTTCAATATCCTTTGAGTTAATCAACATTGTCCTAATTTACGAATCTCAAAAATTCTCCAATGAAACAATACCACCAACTCCTCCAACATATTCTCGATAACGGAACCGACAAAGGCGACCGTACAGGAACGGGAACACGCTCTGTATTCGGTTATCAAATGCGCTTTGATCTGAGCGAGGGATTTCCGATGATTACGACAAAAAAATTACATTTAAAGTCTATTATTTATGAGCTGTTATGGTTTTTAAATGGTGATACTAATGTCAAGTACCTGCAAGAAAATGGCGTGCGTATTTGGAATGAGTGGGCAAGAGAAGACGGTGATTTAGGTCCCGTTTATGGAAAACAGTGGCGATCTTGGGAAGCGCGTGATGGAAGAACAATCGATCAGATTAGTCAAGTTGTTGATTTGATAAAGAACAATCCCAATTCTCGACGAATCATTGTGAATGCTTGGAATGTGGGCGATTTAGATCAAATGGCGTTATCACCTTGTCATTGTTTGTTCCAATTTTATGTAGCAAACGGTAAATTATCATGTCAATTGTATCAGCGTTCTGCGGATGTTTTCTTGGGCGTACCGTTCAATATTGCCTCTTATGCTCTGTTGACAATGATGCTGGCGCAAGTGTGTGAGCTCGAACCAGGAGAGTTTGTACACACTTTTGGTGATGCACATTTGTATAGTAATCATTTGGAACAAGCAAAACTCCAATTGACCCGTGAATGTCGAACTTTGCCTCAATTAGAGTTAAATCCTAGTATAAAATCTATATTTAATTTTTCTTATGAAGATTTTCAGTTAAAAAATTATAATCCACATCCACATATAAAAGCAGCCGTTTCTGTGTAAAATAATTAATTATTCATATATTAGATTATTCATTTTAATAATATGAAATCCAAAGAAGTTGACTTTAATAATCTGATTTTCAATTAGTCATATAAATGTCAAATAATCAAAAATTACAGTTAAGTTGCGAAATTGTTCAAAATGAAATGCTTTTGGACAACTATAAATAAGTAAAATGCCTAATAAGTCCCTTATTTAGAAAATGTCTAAATAACTTTTACTTGCAAATGATATTGGGAAAATTTAGTTTGAGTTATATCTTTGCGTTGACAAAACGATGACAGAAGATCATCGTGTAGAAAAAGATTCTTAAAATCACTTTATAAAGGCTTTCGAAATGAAATTTATGTCATTGAGAATTCAAATTTTAACCATGCTTTTTGCTTGTTTCCTCTTTTTGGATGTACAGGCAGAAGTTTCTCCAGCCGTTGGTAAAACATTGTTCAAGCAACAGTGTGCCCAGTGTCACAATAAAAACATGAAGGATGACCTTACGGGGCCGGCCCTTGGTGGTGTACAACAACGCTGGGAAGGTAGAGAAGAAATATTATATGCTTGGATTCGTAATTCACAAGCGGTTATTGCTAGTGGGGATGAATATGCAGTAAACCTATACAACAAATGGGATAAAACGTTAATGAATCCATTTCCTAATCTTACAGATGACGAAATTGCTTCCTTATTGGTGTATATTGATAATATGTATACGGCTGGTTG
>JAHDFQ010000081.1:0-17435 GCA_020628085.1 Saprospiraceae bacterium | reverse complement strand
GCACCTTTACGTCGATCTACTTTGGCAGATATGCTAACTAGTAAAGGTGTAATTGGGTTCGTTTTATTTGCGCTAGTCGTATTAGGTGGATATACTACCGTAAACAATGCTGTAGATTTGAACCGTCAACAAGGTTATGCACCAGAACAACCCATCAATTTTTCTCATGCAACACATGCTGGATTACAAAAAATTGAATGTCAATATTGTCATGATGGTGCTCGTCGTAGTAAGCACTCCGTTATTCCTGCCGCCAACACTTGTATGAATTGTCATAAGGCAATTAAAAAAGGAAGCCAACACGGTACAGCAGAGTTAACAAAAATATATGCTTCCGTTGGTTATGATCCTTCAGAAGATAAATATATTGAAGGTTATGAGGAAATGACTAATGATGAAATCTCTGAAGTCTATAAAAAGTGGATTGCAGATAATTACAAGAAAGATAATAATGATGTAATGGATGCGGAAGGAGAAGAAATGGTAGAAACACAGTGGGAAGGCATTGTTTCGTCTTTAACGACTGATGTGAAAGAAAGTGTAGCAGGTCCTATTCCATGGGTACGGATCCATAATCTTCCTGACCATGCTTATTTCAACCACAAGCAACACGTAACAGTTGGTAAAGTAGAATGTCAAACTTGTCATGGGCCTGTTGAAGAAATGGAAGTAGCTTATCAACATTCTCCATTATCTATGGGATGGTGTATTAATTGTCACCGTAAAACAGAAGTACAATTCGCTGGTAATGAGTATTATGAATCATACAAAAAGTACCACGATGAAATGAAAGATGGTTCAAGAGAAAAAGTGACTGTAGAGGAGATTGGTGGATTAGAATGTGCGAAATGTCACTACTAGAATCAACATATTTGAAAACGAACAATCAATAGTAATAATAAGATTAATTATTATATAATTTATGAAAGATCAAAATAACGTTTGGGTTGGCACAGCCGACAAGAATAATGATCCAGAATTCGCTAATCTTGCAAAGGAAGAATTTGTAAGTTTACCAATAGTGGAAGCACTTTCTGACGAAAAAGCTGTTGAAGCAACCTCTTCAAACAGACGTGACTTTTTGAAATATATGGGCTTTGGACTCGGTGCAGCAACCATAGCAGCAAGTTGTGATACGCCTGTACGTCGTGCCATACCTTATGTATCTAAACCAGATGCAATTGTGCCTGGTGTAGCTACATATTATGCTTCAAGTATTGTAAATGGTGGAGATTATGCTGCTGTTTTAGTAAAAACTCGTGAGGGTCGTCCCATTAAAATAGAAGGAAATACCATGTCTTCTGTGTCAATGGGAACAACTGGTGCAAGAGCACAAGCTGCTGTTTTAGGTTTATACGACATCAATCGTTATAAAGAACCGATGATGACAACTAAAGAAGGTACTTTAGGGGCAACTACTTGGGAAGAATTAGATAGAGCGATTGGAAGTAAATTGAACGGTAGTTCAAATATCCGTATCGTTACTAATACAATTTTAAGCCCAACAACTAAAAAGGTATTTGCTGATTTTAAATCAAAATATCCGAATACGAAAGTTGTTACTTATGATGCCATTTCATCTTCTGCTATTTTAGAAGCCAACGAAGCTTCTTTTGGTATGAAAATGATTCCTGATTATCATTTTGATAAAGCTGACGTAATTGTCAGTTTTGGGGCGGATTTTCTTGGAACATGGATTTCTCCACAAGAATACGCTAAGAAATATGCAAAAGGTCGTGTAATTAAGAACACAGATCGTCCAAAAATGTCAAGACACATTCAAGTTGAAAGTGGAATGTCTTTGACAGGTTCAAATGCAGATAATAGAGTATTAATTCGTCCTTCTGAAATGGGCGCTGCTATAGCAACTCTTTTGAACGAGGTGGGAGGAAGTGTTACTGCACCCAAATTAAATGCGAAAGCAACAACTGCTTTGAAAAAAGTAGCTCGCGAATTAAAAGCAAATGCTGGAAGATGTATTGTTGTTTCAGGTTCTAATAACTTGGGAGAACAAATTCTAGTAAATAAAATAAATGATCTATTGGGGAGTTACAACTCAACAATGGATTTTGGTTCGGCTTCTTTACAACGTCAAGGAATCGACAAAGACGTTCGTACTTTGGTAAGAGAAATGAACGCAGGATCAGTAGATGCTGTGATCGTTATGGGTGCAAATCCAGCGTATGATTTACCAGATGCTGCTAAGTTCAAAGCAGGTTTAGCAAAAGTTGGAACTCGTATCGCTTTAGCTGAAACCTTAAATGAAACAGCTGCTTTATGTAACTACATCGCTCCTAATCATAATATTTTGGAGTCTTGGGGTGATGCAGAACCAAAAGTTGGTCACTACAGTATCATTCAACCAACCATTACACCTTTGTATAAAACACGTCAGGCAGAAGAATCTGTGTTGGCTTGGGCTGGTGTAGGACAAACATATTATGATTATTTAGTAGCAAATTGGAAAGGTGGCTTGTTTGCCAACCAATCTAATTTCTCCACATTTCAAGGCTTTTGGGACAATATGGTGCATGATGGAGTGTATGAAGTACCTCAATCAAAGCCAGCCGTTTCTTTTGGTGCAAGCGTATCAACTGCAGCAGGTCAGATAACGAAGCCAAGTACTTCAGAATTAGAAGCATCTTTTTATGAAACCGTTTCAATAGGAGCGGGGCAATATGCTAATAACCCTTGGTTACAGGAAATGCCTGATCCAGTCATGCGTACGGTTTGGGGTAATTATTTAGCTGTACCAATCGAATGGGATGGAAATAACCGTTTTGTAGGACTAAGAGGAACTGGTAGTGGTACTGTAAAAGGGATTGCCGATGTACTAACGATGTCTAAAGGAGATTTTTCAGGTGACTTTTCGGTTGTTCCTCAATTTGGTCAAGCAGAAGGATCTGTATCTGTTGGTTTAGGTTATGGACGTGAAGAAGTCGGACGTGCAGGAAAAGATGTTGGAGTCAATGTTTTCTCTCTGTTAAAAATTGATAATGAAACAGGAAATACACAATATTTTGCAACTGACATTGCGGTTTCAGAAATAAAAGGTGAAAATAAAGCATTTCCATGTGTACAGTACCATCACACTTATGGTGTAACAGGTGAGCAAGATGGCGAAGTGAAAAACTTAGATGAAATTGCTTTATCCAGATTGTTAGCGGATGGTTACCAAGGCTCATTAACGGAACGTACCGTATTGTTCCAATCCAGTCTAGCTAATTTTGATGATTTAAAAACAAGAATTAAGGATGTACGCTCAACGGCGAAGCATTTGAATGATAAAACCATGTATCCTTTTAAAGAATATATGGAAAATAACTATGGTCAAGGTCACCACTGGGGAATGCACGTCGATATGACGGCTTGTATCGGATGTGGATCCTGTACAGTAGCTTGTATGGCGGAAAACAATGTACCTGTTGTTGGTGCCAATGAAGTTTCTCGTCACCACGAAATGACTTGGTTACGAATTGACCGCTATTACTATGGAGATGCTGAAAATCCAAGCGTAGCGTATATGCCAATGATGTGTCAGCACTGCGATAATGCACCTTGTGAGAATGTTTGTCCAGTAAATGCTACGAACCACAGTTCAGAAGGATTGAACCAAATGGCTTATAATCGTTGTATTGGTACACGATATTGTGCAAATAACTGTCCTTACAAAGTACGACGTTTTAATTGGTTGGATTATACAACAGCTGATTTGTTTGGTGCAAACCAAAATTCTATAAATGGCGAAGATCCAGCATACTACACGGATAATATTACTCGTATGGTTTTAAATCCAGATGTGACGGTTCGATCAAGAGGAGTTATCGAGAAGTGTAGTTTCTGTACGCAGCGTTTACAGCAAGGTAAATTAACTGCTAAAGCAGAAGGTCGTCGTTTGAGAGATGAAGACGTGAAAACAGCTTGTCAAACGGCTTGTCCTACAGGTGCGATTACATTTGGAGATCGAAATAATCCGAATGGTAGTTTGTCAAAAGCGATTCAATCGCCATTAGTGTACCGTGCATTGGAAGAAATCAATGTTCAATCATCGGTTTACTACCAGGCAAAAGTGAACAATAGAGACGAGTCAATGGACGCATAGTCTGTTAGATTCCAGAAATTATAGAAAATATTTTATTAAGAATTTGGTATATTTTACCAAAATCAAATATAAATTTATAAACAATGAGTGCAGTTGTTTCATCAATACGAAATCCCTTAGTAACGGGTAATAAATCGTATCATGACATTACGGAAGACTTGTGTGCGCCAACGGAAAAAGCACCAGGTTTACAGTGGGTCATTGGATTTATTTTAGCCATCACATTGTTTTCTTTTGGTGCATTTTGTATCATTTGGACGATTTGGATGGGTATTGGTTCATGGAATTTGAATCGTACGATCAATTGGGGTTGGGATATTACCAATTTCGTTTGGTGGATCGGTATCGGTCACGCAGGTACGCTAATTTCAGCTATTCTATTATTATTTAGACAAAAATGGCGTACTGGTGTAAACCGTGCAGCAGAGGCAATGACGATTTTTGCCGTAATGTGTGCTGGTTTATTCCCATTAATACATATGGGACGTCTATGGTTAGCCTTTTTTATCTTTCCGTATCCAAATACACGTGGACCATTATGGGTAAACTTTAATTCTCCACTACTATGGGATGTATTTGCGATTAGTACATATTTCACAGTATCCTTATTATTCTGGTATACTGGACTAGTACCTGATTTTGCAACGGTAAGAGATAGAGCGAGTGGCGTTCGTAAGAAAATATATAATACGTTATCGTTTGGATGGACAGGTTCAGCGAAGCATTGGCAGCGTTGGGAATACTTATCATTGGTATTAGCAGGTATTGCAACACCTTTAGTACTTTCTGTACACACCATTGTAAGTTTCGATTTCGCCACATCAGTAATTCCAGGATGGCACACGACGATTTTCCCTCCTTATTTCGTAGCAGGAGCGATTTTTTCTGGTTTTGCCATGGTATTGACATTGATGTTGGTCGCAAGAAAAGTATTAAATCTAAAGGACTATATTACTGTAGAACACATCGAATCTATGAACAAGATTATCTTGTTAACAGGTTCAATCGTAGGGGTAGCTTATTTGACGGAGCTATTTGTTGCTTGGTATTCGGTTTATCCTTATGAACAGTTTGCCTTCTTTAATAGAGCATTAGGACCATACTACTGGTCATATTGGGGAATGATGATTTGTAATGTAATTACACCTCAGCTATTCTGGTCGAAGAAAATGAGAACAAGTGTGTTCTGGACGTTCTTCTTATCGATTATCATTAATGTAGGTATGTGGTTTGAGCGTTTTGTAATTATTGCAACGACATTAGCACGTGATTATATTCCTTCAAGTTGGTCATATTATGTTCCGACATGGGTAGAGATCGGAATTTTTATCGGTACAATTGGATTGTTCTTCGTATTGTTCTTAATTTTTACAAGAGTAGCACCAGTCGTTGCGATTGCGGAAATCAAAAGTATTTTAAAATCAAGTGGCGATCAGTATGTAGGAAAAGATGCTAAACACCATAGTCATCCACAACCTGCATCGGCTTACGATGATTCCAATGGGTTCTTACAATATTGGGACGGTAATGATAGTTCACACGATTCTATTACGATACTAAAAAGTGTTTCGGGCGAAGCAACATCTGTTGTGGCAGAACCTACGGTTTTAAAGGCTTCATTGAAAGATGATTTGAAAAAAGTAGAAGGCATAGGGCCAAAAATCGAAGGATTGTTAAATGCAGCAGGTATTAATACGTTTGTTGATTTAGCCAATGCTTCAGTAGAGTCTATTCAGGGCATATTAAATGCTGCTGGTTCAAGATATTCTACACACAATCCAGGTACATGGGGGCGTCAAGCACAGATGGCTGCCGATGGTAAGTGGGATGAATTAAAAGCATGGCAAGATATTTTAGATGGTGGTAAAGAGTAAATTTACTCCTAATCCATATTTAAATATTACTAATAAATAAACAACAGATATAATAATCAATATATAATGGTAACAGATAGCAAAGAAGTATTCTACGGATTGTATGACGATGAAGAGGATTTGTTGGTAGCTGTTCAAAGAGCTAAAAATGCACATTTGGACATCATGGATGTATACACACCTTTTCCAGTTCACGGTCTTGATCCGATTCTAGGTTTATCCGAATCTCGTTTACACATTGCAGGTTTTGTATACGGTGCAACAGGTACATTAACTGCCTTTTTGTTTATGACTTGGGTATTTACACGTGATTGGCCAATTATTTTTGGTGGAAAACCATATTGGTCCGTACCAGCTTTCATTCCAATTACTTTTGAGCTAACCGTATTGTTTGCCGCAATAGGAATGGTAGTTAGTTTTTATACGGTTTGTGGCTTAGCACCAGGTGTTGAAAATCCTATTTTGGATGATCGTATTACAGATGATAAATTCTGTATTGCTTTTCAAACCAACGGTTTTTCATCCTCTGAGATGAATAATCTAAAAGGATTCTTTAAATCTACAGGTGCTTCAAAAGTAAGTACGAAAGTCATATAATCAGAGTGAGAATTGATCTGATTTTTTATTTTAAAGAAATTGAAAATATAATATAATGCGAAATCTAATTTTTGCAATCGTGGTCGCTTCATTTATGTTATTGCTCAGTGCTTGTTCAACTGATGGAAAACATCAAAAGCCAGGTTCAGAGTATATGCCTGATATGTATCACTCTATTGCCTACGAATCGAACTTAGAGGATTATTATGAATATAATACCTGGGATTCAAAAAAGGATTATTACGATATAGCAAAGCCTCGTAAACCCGTCCAAGGAACTATTCCTCGTGGTTATGCTGGTGCTGGTATGGAAAAGCACATGGACGGAACGGCTGATTTAATGGCTATGTCTATCCCTGTAAATGGAAGTGTGCCTTACTACTACGAAGATACAGAAGAAGAACGAGCAAGAGCTACTGCGGAGTTGATTAACAATCCTTATCCTATTACAAATGATGGGATGGAAAAAGCAAAAGTTCTTTATGAAACATTTTGTGGTATCTGTCACGGTAATAAAGGAGATGGTAATGGTTATTTGGTAGATGAAGCCAATCCAAATGCTGTTTACCCTGCGCAACCTGCAAGTTTCTTGACAGATGAATTCGTTGCTGCTTCAAACGGTCGTTATTACCATGCTATTATGCACGGTAAAAATGTAATGGGTGGATATGCTGATAAAATTTCTTATGAAGAAAGATGGCAGGTTATTCACTACATTAGAGGTTTACAAGCTAAGGATAAGAAACTGGTATACAACGAACAAGAAAATACGTTGAATGAGATAGATGTACCAAAGGATTCTCCTAAGTATGTCGCTCAATATATTAGCTATTCCGATGATCGAAATGATGGTAACAACTATCACGATCAATATGATTCTCCTGAAGGAGAGGCGCATCATGATGGAAACCACGAAGGACATGGTTCACATGGTGAAGATCATAGTCATGGTGAAGTAGATGTTCAGATGGGTGATGAAGATGCTAAGAAAAAAGGTTTCATCCCAAGAACAATTGATAAAGTAAAGGACGGTTTAGAGAAAAGAAAAGAGAGAAGACTAGAAAAGAAAGCTGAAAAAAATAAAGGAGAATAAGTATCCGTTTGATTATAAACAAAATTAAAGAAGCATTTAGACAAATCATTTAAAATGGCTCATACTCATAATCATAGTACAAAAATTGACTTTACGTTTCCTGCTGGAGCGAAATCGCTTCTATTAGGTGGAATAGCGTTAGGAGTCATTTGTCTGGCATTGACATTTTTTATGTTTGATGACGCTTTACATACGCGTTTTTGGACGAACTATTTACATAATACTGTTTTCTTCACAGGGATAGCTTTTATGTCGCTCTTTATATATTGTGCCTTCACAACGGCTTATGCAGGTTGGCACACTGTAATGAAAAGAGTTTGGGAATCATATTCTCAGTTTTTAATTGTTGGTTTGATTTTAATGTTGCCTTTGGTAGCAGGTGTTTTTTTGCATTGGCATCATTTATATCACTGGACAGATACCAGTTTGATGGATCCAGCTAACCCTGAATACGATCATATTTTGGCTGGTAAATCAGGTTTCTTGAATAAATACTGGTACGGATTTGGAACGGTTATCATTCTAGGAGTTTATGTGTTGTTTGCCAATCGTTTGAGAAGTTTATCCATTAAAGAAGACGAAAATGGTACCTCGGACTGGTCTTATCATCAGAAAATGAGAAATTGGGCAGCAGCGTTTTTACCAATTGCTGGTTTCACAAGTGCTGCTCTGATTTGGCAGTGGGTGATGTCTATTGATGCTCACTGGTACAGTACTATGTTTGCTTGGTATGCAACGGCGAGTTGGGGATGTGCAGCTTTCGCATTGACTATATTGACACTAATTTATTTAAAGTCGCTAGGATATTTTGAGAATATGACCGATGAACACTTGCACGATTTAGGTAAGTATTTATTTGCATTTAGTATTTTCTGGACGTACCTGTGGTTTTCTCAGTTCATGCTAATTTGGTATTCAAACAACGGTGAGGAAACGACTTATTTCTATACTCGTGTTCACCAATATCCAGTACTTTGGTATGCTAATTTAGCAGTTAATTTCTTGTTGCCGTTTTTTGTATTAATGCGTAATAGTACAAAGCGTAAGTACGGGACGTTGGTCTTTACTTCTATATTAGTTTTGATAGGTCACTGGTGGGATTATTTCATGATGATAAAGCCTGGAGCTTTACATACGGCGCATGAAGCATTGGGACACGGACACCATGGCGATCATGCCGAAGGGCACCACGATGCTGCTGCTCATGGTGCAGATCATGCAGCGGATCACGGAGCAGAAGCATTAACACATGTAGCTAACAATACGGAAGACATTGCACATGCAGTTGAACATGCTTCTACCTTTGAAGCTGGGTTTACACTTCCAGGATTATTAGAATTAGGTACAATGTTAGGATTTTTAAGTTTGTTTCTCTATGTAGCTCTAAATCAGTTGACTAAGGCTAAGTTAGAACCGCAAAAAGATCCTTACTATGAAGAAAGTTTGCATCATCACGTATAATTTTACAGATTGTGTTAAACACTTTAATTAAGTATTTGTTTAAAATATAAGTTTCAGAAAGTATTGAAAGTTTATTTCACTAAAACCAAGTAAAATTTCAATATTTGCTGTAAATAATATCATAATTCATTAAAATGACAGCTCTAATAATTATTTTTTGTATCGTTCTGCTGGCCGTAATATTGGTACAGTATGGAAAGTTTCGTGAATTAACTGCAAAAATACGTGGTGAGGAAGAAGCTCAAAACGATAGTGATAAAAGAAACTCATTGTTTGGATTAGTGTTCATGGTTTTATTTTTGTCCATGTGCGTACTTTCAGCTTTGTACTATAAAAATTGGATGTTATGGTATGGACCACATCAATCGGCATCTATCCATGGACATTCGATTGACTCGTTATTTAACTATACCACCGCTTTTACAGCGGTCGTATTTTTTGCATGCCACATTGTTCTATTCTGGTTTGCATATAAATACAGGTATAATAAAGATAGAAAATCTTTGTTCTTATCTCATGATAATACTTTAGAAGCAGTTTGGACAGTTATTCCTGCTTTGGTCATGTGTTTCTTAGTGGTGCAAGGTTTAGTTGCATGGAATGAAGTCATGGCTGATGTTGAAGAAGGAGAAGACCATATTGAGATTGAAGCAATGGGTCAGCAGTGGGGATGGTTAATCCGTTACCCTGGTGAGGATGGACTTTTAGGGACAAGAGACTACAGAAGATTCAATTCTGTTAATCCAATGGCGCAAGTTTGGGAGGATGAAAAAAACTTAGATGATTTTCAACCATCAGAAATTGTATTGCCAGTTGGTAAAAAAGTAAGAGTGCGAATTACTGCAAAAGATGTATTACACAATTTTGCTTTACCTCACTTTAGAGTTAAAATGGATGCCATTCCAGGTATTCCAACACATTTTGTGTTTACACCAGAAATTACAACAGCAGATTACAGGTTGAATCTTAAAGAATATGAAGATTATCAAGCCTTATCTGATCCAGATGATCCTGAAAGCCCACCCCTTTGGGAAAGTTTTAACTTTGAGTTGGCTTGTGCAGAGTTATGTGGAAAAGGTCACTACAGTATGAAGAGAATTGTTCGTATTGTTGAGCAGGAGGAATATGATGCTTGGGTAGCAAAACAAACTTCTTGGTACGAGCAAAGTGTTAGAGGTACAGAATATGATCCTTATGGTGATTTGAGTGCCTATGATGGAGATTTACCCGAATATTTGGTAAATAATATTAAAGAAGAATTCAATACTGAAACGGAAGCGGCTTTGTTAGGAAAAACAGATGAAGATAGAACGGTAGTTTTGAAGCATGTTTATTACAGTACAGGCAGTTACGATTTTTCTGGAATTACTGAAAGGTACTATCTAAGTAATTTAGTTAATTTCATGGAAAAATATCCAGATGCTAAGATTCAGTTGTCTGGTCATACTGATTCTGATGGTGATGAAACGAGTAATCAGATTTTATCTGAAAACAGAGCTGGTAAAATAGCTGAATATCTAGCTAAACAAGGTATAGACCAAAGTCGTTTTACTGCTGTTGGATACGGTGAAGAGCGACCTATAGATACTAATGAAACAGCAGAAGGAAAAGCAAACAATAGACGAACAGAATTTACTATTCTAGCTTCTGATAGAGTAGTAGAGGCAGCAGAAGAATCTGATTTAACAGAAGAATCTGCGGAGTAATTTTTATTTAATTTGAATTGATCTCAATATATTTTGAGGAAATAATAAATATTTAAGTGTTATGGCAAGTGTTACGGTTCAGCCCAAAACAACAGACGATATTTTAATTGAGGAGTTAGGGTACGACGATCATTTTCATGAGCATCATCATGGAGATAAATATCAATCAGGATTCATTTCTAAATATGTGTTTAGTATGGATCATAAAATGATTGCCAAACAATTCTTGATCACAGGAATGTTCTGGGCAGTTATTGGTGCATTGATGTCTTTAGTTTTTCGTTTACAATTAGGTTTTCCACAGGAAGATATGGCTTGGATTAAGCCTATTCTAGGACAGTGGATTACAGTAAATGATGCAGGAATTGGTTCTTTGGATCCGAATTTTTATTATGCTTTAGTTACTATGCACGGTACAATACTGGTTTTCTTTGTATTGACCGCTGGTCTAAGTGGGACGTTTAGTAACTTACTGATTCCGTTACAATTAGGAGCAAGGGACATGGCATCACCGATGCTTAACATGATGTCCTATTGGTTCTTCTTTTTATCAGGATTAATCATGTTTTTCTCTTTATTTTTAAGTACAGGACCATTCTCAGGTGGTTGGACAGCCTATCCCCCGTTGAGTGCACTACCCCAAGCATCCTCCGGGTCTGGGGCAGGTATGACATTGTGGACATTTAGTTTAGTATTCTTTGTAGTGTCGGTATTATTAGGTGGTATTAACTACATCACAACAGTTTTGAACTTAAGAACGCAAGGTATGAGTTTATGGAGAATGCCATTGACGATTTGGACATTCTTTGTAACAGCAATATTAGGTCTATTGTCATTTCCCGTATTGGTATCAGCTTTTTTCTTGATGATCTGTGATAGAGAATTAGGAACGAGTTTTTACTTGAGTGAGATATTTATTGGTGGAGAAGCATTAGATCATGTAGGTGGTTCACCTATTTTGTATCAGCACTTGTTCTGGTTCTTAGGTCACCCAGAGGTATATATCATTATTTTACCTGCGATGGGTATTGTTTCTGAGGTGCTTTCAGTACACTCAAGAAAGCCAATTTTTGGTTACAAAGCCATGGTATATTCTGTATTAGCAATTGGATTCCTTGCATTTATTGTATGGGCGCATCACATGTTTATGTCAGGTGTGAATCCATTTATCTCTAATTTCTTTGTATTATTTACACTGATTATTGCAGTGCCTTCAGCGGTTAAGGTATTCAACTGGATTACAACGTTGTATGGTGGTAATATTAGATTTACTGTTCCCGCTTTGTTTGGAATCGGTTTCGTGTCCTTATTTATCTCTGGTGGTTTAACAGGTATATTCTTAGGAAACTCTGCCATAGATATATTTATGCATGATACATATTTCGTAGTTGCACACTTCCACATTGTAATGGGGGTAGCTGCCTTCTTCGGTATGTATGCAGGTGTGTATCACTGGTTCCCTAAAATGTATGGCCGTTTTATGAACGCTACACTTGGTAAAATCCATTTCTGGGGAACATTGATCGGTGCCTATGCTATTTTTTGGCCCATGCATTATTTAGGAATGGCAGGTGTACCAAGACGTTATTATAAGTTCGATACGTTTGATTCATTTTCACACTTTGCGGATATGAATAAATTTATCACAGTAGCAGCAGTTATCGTATTTGCATTACAAGTATTGATGATTATCAATTTCTTCTACAGTATTTGGTTTGGTAAGAAAGTTGAATCTAAGAACCCTTGGAAAGCTAATACTTTAGAGTGGACAACACCTATCAATCCAGGTCATGGTAATTGGGAGGGTAATATTCCTACTGTTCAACGATGGGCTTATGATTATGGAAAAGATGGAAAAGACTATATTCCACAGCATATTCCATTACAGGAAGGTGAGACAGAATCTCACGGATAAAATCATTATTGATTAATAGTTACTATTAGATTTAAGATATTATAGTGCAAGACCAAAAGACAAATACAAGAACCGCAAATGTTGGTATTTTTGATGATCTTCGTCAAAGTATCTCTGACTATAACAAGTTATTTAAGACTAAATTGTCTTTACTTGTTGTGTTCTCCGCTGTAGTATCTTTTATGATTGCCAGTGAAGGAACGATCAACGCATTGGGTGTTTTAGTATTAGGACTGGGTGGGTTTCTCATCACAGCTGCCGCTAATACACTTAATCAAGTTTTGGAAAGAGAATACGATCAGCAAATGATCAGAACAGCTGACAGGCCTTTGGCTACAGGTCGGATGACAGTATCTAAAGCAGTTTTAATTGCAGGATTCTTATCATTGATTGGTATTATATTATTAGCTTTTTTTAATCCTTGGACTGCATTATTAGGTACTATTTCATTGATATTATACGCTTTCGTTTATACTCCAATGAAGAGAGTGTCTCCGATTGCAGTAATGATAGGAGCAGTACCAGGTGCTTTACCCACAGCTATTGGCGTGGTTGCATTTGATGGTGTTATTAGTAATTTAGCTCTAGCTTTATTTGCCATTCAATTCTTTTGGCAGTTTCCACATTTCTGGGCAATTGCTTGGGTAGGGGATGAGGATTATAAAAAAGCGGGTTTTCAACTGTTACCTTCTAAAACAGGTGAAAAAGATGAAAATACTGGTTTTCAGTCCTTCATATACGCAATTTTGCTAATTATTGTAAGTTGGATGCCCTATTATTTAGAAGTAACTGGAATCTTATCAGCCGTTGTATTGACAGTAATTGGAGTAGTGTATGCTTTCTATTCTTGGAAATTATATAAGGATTGTACTCGAGAAGCAGCACTGCGCTTGATGTTCTGTTCTTTTATTTATTTACCAGTGGCTTTAATTGCCCTGTTAGTAGATGTTATATAAAATTAGAAAAATGGAAGCTACAATACCACAAACGAAACGGAATAAAATCCATCCAAAGAAATTTGCTTTATGGATTGCTTGTGCTAGTATGGCTATGATGTTTGCTGCTTTTACGAGTGCTTACATTGTACGTCAAGCAGCAGGGAATTGGTTAGAATTCCGTTTACCAAATTTATTTTATTACAGTACTGCTACGATTATTTTGAGTAGTATTACTTTGCATGCAAGCTATTATTTCTTTAATAGAAATAATACGGTTTTATATAGAGGTTTATTGTTAGTGACGCTTATATTAGGTCTATCATTTTTAGTTTTACAATATCAAGGTTGGGAAGCGTTAAATGCAATCGGGGTAGAGCTGACAACTAATCCATCTGGTTCTTTTGTGTACGTTATATCAGGTGTTCACGCTGCTCACATTTTAGGAGGATTGGGTGCTTTAATACTAGCCGTAATACATGCGTTTATACTTCCACATAAAGTTACAGAAGCAAGGCAGTTACGCTTTGAACTAACATATAATTTTTGGCATTTTCTAGGTCTTCTTTGGATATATTTATTATTGTTCTTTACTTTGCAATAATTTTTATCATAAACATTCAAAAAATATAAGATAGTATACCTGTCTTTTAAATTTATTCGCTCTAATGGCAACAGATACAACAGTACAACAGCATCAAGAGGTACATGCGCAAGATGAAGATAACTGGTCAGGTGGAAAACAACCATTTAAAGTTAGCTATGGAAAGTTGATGATGTGGTATTTTCTACTTTCAGATGCTTTCACGTTTGCAGGATTTTTGATCGCTTATGGTACATTACGTTTTAGTAGCCCTTCTTGGCCAGTACCTGATTTTGTATTCTCAACAGCACCTTTTGGGATTCATGATGCACCTCTTATTTTTGTAACAGTCATGTCTTTTTTACTGATTATCAGTTCAGTAACGATGGTAAGAGCTGTACAAGAAGGTCATAGGGAGAATAAGAATGGTGTAGTCTTTTGGATGCTTTTAACAATCATTGGTGGAGCAGGTTTCTTAGGCTGTCAAGCATGGGAATGGAATAATTTAATAGGTACAGAGCATATGACTGTATTAACAAATCCTTTCGGTACTCACATTGAATCGGGTACTTATTTAGAGGGTGACGGTGTTAATATCAGTGCAGGTGATACCTTTGATGCAGGAGATTCTTATTTGATACACAAACATGATGGGGAGTGGCATCAGTTAGCCTATAAAACTGATGGTGGTGAAACCTTAAAGCAAGAATTTGGACCTAAATCCTTCGGTGCGTTGTTTTTCTTTATCACTGGTTTCCATGGCTTTCACGTATTTTCAGGAGTTGCATTTTTAGTTATTATTATGTTGAATGCAGCAAGTGGGCTATATGCTGAACGAAAGAATGGATATGAAATGGTTGAAAAGATAGGGTTGTACTGGCACTTTGTCGATTTAGTATGGGTATTTGTATTTTTGGTATTCTATTTATTGTAGAAGTTTCAACGTATTGTATTCAGAATTTCTAAACTAAAAAATTAAACGCTATTATAAATGGAAGGTATAAATTACGATCAAGCTAAGAAAGACGTATACAAGGGAATGCTCCTATTAGGAGCAGTAACTCTTATAGAAGTAATTGTTTCCTTATTCGGTAAAGGACATTTAGGTTTTGATCCAAGTGGAATGACGATCATTATAGGAATTGTTGGATTTCTTTTGATTGCATTATCACTATATAAAGCATACTTCATTATTTACGAATTCATGCACATGGGGCATGAGGTGAAAGGATTACGAATGACTGTTCTTCTACCAATGCTATTATTGGTTTGGGCTATCATTGCTTTCTTTAATGAAGGGAGTGCTTGGAAAAATAGAAGAGAAAAAGTCATCGAGCGTAACGAAATGAACGCAGACGATAAACCTGTTAAAGAAATAGGTATGATCTATGAATATCCAGATTGGGAAATCAAAAAGGGATAATCAGAATTATAAAAGTATAGTAATTAAGGCGAATTCAATTTGGATTCGCCTTTGTTATATCTGAATATTTAATTGCTATATAACTATGACCATTTCTTTACAAACAGAATTAGATTTTCATTGTTATATATATGTAATTATTCTAAAAAACGAGTAGCACTCAAATAGAAAAAATATATCCGTTGAAAAAGATCATACAAACTGTCGCCTTATTTTTGATGCTCATTGTATTACCAGCAGGTTCTTGGTATTACCTACAATCTGGTTTCGATTATCAAAAAGGTGCCCGTGCTCAATTACTAGACTATGGAGAGTTAAAAGGAGATATTGTGTTGGATTCTGGTAGAAAAGATAATTTTACACTGGAAGATTGTAGAGGTAATCTATCTTTATTTTCTTTTGTAAACCACCAAGACGTAACTACAGAGCGTGTAGATATTTGGAATCGCTTATTTGAGCAGTTTGAAGAAACCAACAGAGCAATTTTTGTATTGGGGGAGTTGGATACCTTAGTAGATTTTTCAAATTTTACAGAAAGTAAAAATTGTATTTATACAGATGTATCAGCCTCTAAAAAAATATTATCCCAATTGAGTATTCCAAAAATTGAAGAAGGTAGAGGCGAAGATGGAAAATTTAAGATAGAACCAATCGTAAACATGAATGAGTATCCGTTCTACGTTTTGGTGGATAGTACTTTAACAATCAGAAATTATTATAGAGTCGGAAACGAACCTGATCTAAAAAGATTAGTGGAACATTTAGCCATTATGGTTCCTAGAGAGCCTTCAAAAAAACCTGTTTTGATTAGAGACAGCGAAAAATAGAATAGCAACTATATAAAAATATGAACGAAGCGAACAAAGCATTAGAGAAAAAATTAAATATAGGAGCGGTTATCGTCTCAATCGTCGTTATAGCTTTAGTTATTTTGATGCGTGGAGAGAATAAACCTGATTTCGGAATAGATTTTAGTTTTCTTCCGCCAGTATATTCTGCAATGAATGCCTTGTGTGCGGTTGCATTGGCTTGTGCATTATATTTTGTTAAGCAAAAAAATATTAAAGCACATCAAAGGAGTATTTATGTCGCCTTGGGTTTATCGGTCTTGTTTTTATTGTGCTATGTATTGTATCACTTTACAACACCAGAAACCAGTTATTGTCATGAAGGTAATATTCGTTATGTCTACTTCTTTCTTTTGATAACACATATTATACTGGCAGGGGCAATTTTACCGTTTATATTATTTACGTTTATTCGTGCCTATACTGGACAAATTGATCGACATAGAAAAATGGCTAGATGGGTGTTTCCACTATGGTTTTATGTGGCAGTAACTGGACCAGTCATTTATTTTATGTTGAAGGATTGTTATTAAATAATAAAATGATGAAACGATTCAAATATATATTAACGCTTATAATCTTAGCCTTTTCATTACAAATATCTTTACCATCAATGGTACAAGCACAGTGTCCTATGTGTAGAATGTCCGCTGAATCAAATTTAAAAGCAGGTGGTTCGCATGGTAAAGGTTTAAATACGGGTATCTTAATGTTGTTATCCCTTCCTTATGTCATGGTCGGTGGTATCGGATATGTTTGGTATAGAAACCGTAAAAAGCACAACGAACTTGGTCAAGAAATTGTGTAGAATTTTAAATATGTCTTAGTATTTACAAAGTTCAATACTATAATACTCGTATATCTCATTTATATTATATAATTTGGTTGTTCATTAAAA
>JAHDFQ010000080.1:6585-20882 GCA_020628085.1 Saprospiraceae bacterium | reverse complement strand
GTGCTTTTTAAAATGACATTTTTATTCCATTGTGTGTAAAAATGTCATTTTTTATTTAATGAAATGATGCAACGAATAGACGAATTTCGCATTTTTTATAATCATACAATTCAACCTGAATTGCTGCGTTTGGAGCGACAGCGTAAACGCTTGCTACTCTTTTTATTTCTATCAACCTTATTGATTATTGGGATTATCATTGTAGAAATCTATATTCATGTTTTTTCAATCACCTTTTTTTTGATGATTGTGATTGGATTTTATATGGTTTATTTGATGTATCGTGTCCGTCGATTTATTATAGATTTCAAACCCAAAATAGTTTCGTTAATCTTAGACTTTATTGACGACGACCCCAATTATGGAGAACTGAGTTACACTGCAAAAAAGACTATCTCTAAAAAAACATTTTTAGAAAGTAAGATATTTGTAACAGGCGCACAGGAGTACAAAGGCGAAGATTATATTAAAGGAAAAATAGGCGAGTTAGATTTTGAAATGTGTGAATTGAGTGTCAGAGAATATTCTAAGGTGCGCAACCGTTTAAATTACGTATTCAAAGGAATTTTTCTAAAAAGTCAACTTTCTACGAGCATCCGAGGTTCTATGTTGATATTGCCCCGTGTGTTTAAGCAGTATTTATCTCGAACAACAAAAGAATTTGTACGCTTAGGTGGTCACCGAATAGATGAAGATTTGCACAACAATAGTCTTTTTGATGAGCATTTTATGACCTATGCAACACCTGAAATTTTTGTTTTAGGTATTTTATCGGAAGAAATACAAGATGCTATACTAGATTATCGTTCTGAAACAGGTAAAGAAATTTATATTTCTTTTATCGAGGATGATATCTATATTGCGATTACAGAACCAAAAGATATTTTAGAACCTTTCATATTTCGTACTAACGTGGATTTTGAATTGGTGAAAGAATTTTTTGAAGATATTACGATGATTCTAAGTATCGTCGAAGATTTTGATAGACATCATTAAATTAACCTTAACTAACATCAAAAGAGTACAATAAAAAAATATACAATCTGTAATATAGCCTTCAGGCTGTCAGGTCGCTTAAAGAATGCAATCAAAGTCTAAAGCTAACCTTTCAATCGGACAGAACTATGTTGTAGTTGTTATACAAACTTTTGTTATAACGTAATCAGAGTAAATCATTCTAAACTTTTACTCATAAACATAAAAAATATGCGTTTTTTAATTCTATTCATCTCTATTTTCATATTCCAAAATAATATTATTGCTCAAAATACAGCAGCAAAAGAAAATGCCCTGCTTTGGAAAATTGAAGGGAACGACTTAGAAGTTCCTTCTTATTTGTATGGAACGATTCATATGATTCCAGCCAAGGATTACTTCTTGACGGACGCTGCAAAAGAAAGTTTTGAAGAATGTAAGCAAGTGACTTTTGAAATTAATATGGAAGATATGATGAATATTGGTGCACAAATGTCGCTCATGATGGGTGCATTTATGAATAACGGAACAACACTCAAAGACTTATTATCTGAAGAAGATTACAAAACAGTAGATGCACATTTTTCTGAAATGGGCTTGCCTTTGTTTATGTTGGAACGTATCAAACCCATGTTTTTATCCGTTTTTGCTTCTGGCGATATGGATATGTTGGGTGGAATTGGAAATATGTCTGATACGACCGAAAATGCCATTGTTTCTTATGAAATGGAATTCATGGAAATGGCAAAAGCGACCAATAAATCTATTAATGGATTAGAAACAGCGGAATATCAAATGAGTATGTTTGATAGTATTCCATACAAGGCACAAGCAGATATGTTGATGTCTGCCATAAAAGCCGAAAAATCAGACGATGATGGACAACTCGATCAAATGGTAGAAATGTATAAAAATCAAGACTTGCAAGCCATGGGCGAAATGTTATCATCTGATGAAGAAGGTATTGGTCAATACGAAGACATTCTACTAGAGGGGCGTAACCGAAACTGGATTCCTGTGATGAGCGAACAAATGAAAATACAACCTACTTTTTTTGCAGTAGGCGCAGGTCATTTAGGCGGTGAAGTTGGGGTAGTTTCACTATTGCGACAAGCAGGTTATAAAGTGACCGCTATCAATCCTGTGAAGCAAAAGAATCGACCGTAGTTTTTTACATGATCCTTAACCTTACCTCCCTTCTATTATTCCCAAATAATCTGCAATTTTGTAATCGTTTGTAGAATAGCCTTTAGGCTGTTATATCTAAGAAATAACACATACATGAAAATCATATCATCTTTTTTAAAAATAGCTTTTTGTTTGGTTGCTCTTGCACTTGGAACAATGGCATTTTATACACCAGACGCTAAAAAAGTAACTCTCACTTGTGAAATATTAGGTGCAAAATCGACAGATTCGCTTTATTTATATACGTTTACTGGAGTAGGATTTGAGCCATATCAAGCAGTTGGTTCAAAGGATCAAAAAACATTTGTATTTAAAGTTCCTTCAAGTAAACCGACTTTTTACTACGCAGGAACAAAAGATATGCAAGTGAAATCGGTCATTTTAGGTGAAGAACCTGAGGTGAAAATGATTGGAAATATGAGCCGAATGCGTCAGGCAAGAGTGAAAGAAGGTGTGAATGCCTTGTATAATCAATCTATAGATGAATCTCGCAAATTAAAAAATCAACAGATTACCTTGAGTCAACAATATCGTAAAGTATTTCAAGATGAAGCACAGCGGGCAGTTGTAGCTGCTCAGATGGCAGAAGTCGATCAGAAAAAGAAGACCTTATTAGAAAGTGTGAAACAGCAGGATGCTTTTGTGGGTAACATAATCGGATTGTATGTTTATTACAGTTTTCAAAACAATAACGATAAAAACTATCCCAACGAGTTGGCTTATTTTGCTAATGAGTACCTAGCTAATGCAGACTTGACCCAAAAAGGAATGAATCGAGTGCCAATGGTATACGATGCGTTTAATAGTTTCACGGTAATGTTGTGTAAGACCAATGCTTTTAATAAAGAACAATTGACGCAAGTTTTGGATGCGAATTTAAGTCGATTAGACGAAAAATCAACAGCTTATAAATATGCTTTAGGTGGAATCTCGGGAGCATTAAGAAAACAAAACAATCCAGCTTTTCTGGATTATGGAATTCGCTTAGTCGAAAAATATAAGGATGATAAATCTGTTTCTATGCAACAATTTGCAAAGCAGGTCAGTTTGGCAAAGGCATTTTTGCCTGGCGCAGTTGCTCCTGATTTTACTCAAAATACACCAGAAGGACAACCGTTGAGTTTGAGTGATTTGAGAGGAAAAGTGGTCTTGGTTGATTTTTGGGCGAGTTGGTGCGGCCCGTGTCGCCGAGAAAATCCACATGTGGTTGCCTTATACAACAAATATAAAGATAAAGGATTTGATGTATTGGGTGTGAGTTTAGACAAGGACATGCCCCGTTGGACAAAAGCGATTAAAGACGATGGTTTAACTTGGAATCACGTCAGTGACCTCAAAGGTTGGAAAAATGAAGTTGCACAAATGTACTCTGTTTCTTCGGTTCCCCATACTATTTTGTTAGATGCTGAAGGACGAATTATTGGACGAAAATTGCGAGCACAGCAGTTGGAAGCGAAATTGAAAGAGATTTTTGGGGAGTAGTAAGAGTAGGTAACAATACTGCTAAAATATCAAAAGTAAACCTCTATTTCTTATAAGAAATAGAGGTTTACTTTTGTATATCCGACGATTTTATTATCGTTCTGCTGTTTCTAAAACAGGATAATCGATATAACCTTCTTTGCCTGGTGTATAGAAATAGTCTGGACGAGGATCGTTCAGTGATGCGCCTTGTTTAAACCGTTCTACCAAGTCGGGATTTGCGATAAATGGACGACCAAAAGCAACTAAATCTCCTTTATCATCCTGCAAATCTTGCTCGGCTCGCTCATCATCATATCCTCCAGAAAGAATCAATAAGCCATCAAAATTTTGACGAATATTATTTCTAATATCTGTAGGTAAAGCAGGCGCACCCATAGATTCATGATTTACCAAATGAATGTATAGTAAACCTAGTTTGTTTAATTCTTTGCTCAAATAATCATACTGTTGACCTTGCTCCTCGAATGGTTGCATTTCATTCAATGCGCCGTTTGGCGAAAGTCGAATACCTACTTTTTCTGCTCCTATTGCGGCAATTGTTTTTTCAACAATAGTTAAAATAAGTTGGCATCTGTTTTCAATAGTGCCACCATATTCGTCGGATCTATTATTAGTTACGGGATTCAAAAACTGCTCTAATAAATAACCATTTGCACCATGTATTTCCACCCCATCAAAACCAGCTTTTACAGCATTTTTAGCTGCTTGCACATATTCTGTAATAACATGTTCAATATCGGAAGTAGACATTTCCTTTGGTTCAGGAATTTCTAATTCTCCTCTTCCATCTACATACATTTTCGTATCTGTTAACTTAGTAACTGATGGGGCTAAGATTTCCGCATTTTTAGGTAAATTATCTGGATGAGTCACCCGACCAGTATGCATAATTTGTAAGAAAATTTTACCATTATTGTGATGCACGGCATCGGTAACTTTTTTCCAAGCTGCTACTTGATCGTCATTGTAAATCCCAGGAATACGTGGGTAACCAACACCATTGGGCGAGGGAGATGTTCCTTCTGTGATAATCAGACCCGCCCCAGCACGATTGCCGTAATAGGTTGCCATAATATCTGTTGGGACATTTTCTGCGGTAGCGCGACTTCGAGTAAGCGGAGCCATGACTACTTTATTTTTGAAAGTAATATGTTTAGTTTCTAAAGGGCTAAATAGCTTTTTCATTTGATATTTTTTAGTGTTATAAATTTAATGCAACACTAAAACAGGGTAACCTTTTTAGAAGTTTTGGAATTTATATTATCGTCCTAAGAAGTTTGCTTTTCGTTTTTCTAAAAAGGCATTGACACCTTCTTGATAATCTTCGGTTTCACCAGCAATGACTTGACCGTCATGCTCTGCTTGCAATTGTTGTTTTAAACTATTATGAATAGATTGATTGAGCAATTGTTTGGTTAATGCCAGTCCCTTTGTAGGCATTTGAGCTAGTTTTTGAGCCAGCTTCATACTTTCTTCTTCGAATACTTCATCGGCTACGACTCTATAAATCATGCCCATGGCTTCGGCTTCTTGAGCAGACACTTTATCACCGAGCATCATCAAGGCTGTTGCTTTTTGCATACCAATCAAACGAGGTAAAAAGAACGTTCCACCACTATCAGGCACTAAACCAATTTTACTAAATGCTTGTATAAAAGACGCTGATTCTTTGGCAATCACTAAATCACACGCTAATGCTAAATTGGCACCTGCACCTGCTGCTACACCGTTGACCGCTGCCACGACAGGTTTATTTAAAGCTCTTATTTTTAAAATAATAGGATTGTAATGTTCTCGTAAGATCGTAGAAAGTGTTGGTTCGCCTTCAGAGATCGCTTCTTGAAGGTCTTGTCCAGCACAAAATGCTTTACCTTCACCCATTATCAACACACAGCGAATAGTGTCATCTTTTTCGCAAATTTGCAATGCATTTTGCATCGTAAACGCCATTGCTCGATTAAAACTATTATAAACTTTGGTTCGATTGAGTTGGATGATACCAACTCCATTTTTGGTATTGAATTTAATGTTTTCCATTGTTTTGTTGTGTTCAGACCTGCCTGCCGCAGGCAAGTGCACCCGTATTCGAGTGTTAACATGCTTTTACTATTTGAAAGGATTTTTATCTGGATTTTTTCGTTGATCAAAAATAAGAACGATGATTAGTTTATTACCATATTTCCGGTAGTATATATTTCTGTTTTTGTCAAGTTTATATTGTCTGACTGTTTTTTTATTTTTAGTTCTACGGCCTATCTCTGGGTATTTATTTAACTTTTGAATCGTATCGTCTAACTTACTTATAAATTTTCCTATTTGTTGAGGAGTAGCGTGTTGATCTAAATATTCAATAATTTCATCAACGCTATCAATAGCTCTTTTATTCCAGATTATTTGTCGAGCCATTTGTTATATTTTTGCATAACCTCATCGTGATTTACATGATTAGTTTCATCTTCACTTTCTTTAATGGCTTGATCTAAAACATTTTTTTCTATATCACTCAGTTCTTCCCAGTAATCACTAGATTCTTTGTGATTTCCCAAGAAATTGGTAATCAAATCTTTTAATTCAGATAAGGTTTCTTTATCTTTTATAGAAGTAACCATTTCCAAAATACCTCCTTTGATTTCTAATTCACTCATAATTGTAAATTGACGCTTAATTTTGACTGACTCCTTAACGTATGTTCAATATACTAACTTTTGGAACTCCTTCCTAATGACATTTAAAATAATCAAAAGGTTCTAAACAGTCATTACATTTATGTAGGGCTTTACAGGCAGTACTTCCAAAATGACTGATGACTTCCGTATTCGTAGAGTCGCATTGAGGACAAGGAATGTTCCGATCTTCGGCAAACAAAACACTTTTGTCCGAGCTTTTACCGACAGGTGGTGCAATTCCGTATTCTTTTAGTTTTTGCTTAGCGGAATCCGTTAACCAATCGCTCGTCCATGCAGGACTTAAAACAGTTTTAATTTGAACCGTTTGATAACCTGCTTCTTGTAAAACGGCTCGAATATTGACCTCAATCATATCCATTGCAGGACAACCCGTATAAGTTGGTGTGATCGTAATTTCAGGAATATTATTATCCAACATCTGGACATCACGAACGACACCCAAATCCAAAATACTAATCACAGGTACTTCTGGATCAGGAACTTGCTCTAATAATTCCCAAATTTCGGTATGTGATTGTTGTGCTACCATTCTGCGCCAGGATATGCTCGTTGTAAATATTGTAGCTCCGTCAAAATCAAGCCTAAATACTCCGTATGTACGCCTTCTTTACCACCACTTTGCATCCAAGTGTTACTTGGTTTTTGAAGTGTAGCTTGCTCTAAAATTAGATCAACTCGTTCTTCCCAAAGTGGTTGTATTTTTGTCAAATCAGGTGCGATACCTTGGGCTGCTAGGTCTTTTTCTAAAGCGTTTGGTGTATATAATTCACCAGAATATTCCCAATAATCATTCAAAGCGGTTTGAATTTTCTCGTGACTGACATCCGTCCCGTCTCCCAAACGGATCATCCATTCGGAACTCCATTTGAGGTGATAGGTGACTTCTTTCAATGACTTGACCGCAATATCTACTAAATGTTGATCGGTACTTTCAGTGAGTGCCTTATAGTTAAAATAGTTATATACATCAAATAAAAACTGACGCACCACCGTGTAAGCAAAATCTTCATTAGGTAATTCAACCAACAGCGCATTTCGATAATCAAACGCATCCCGTAAATACGCTAAATCGTCCTCCGTTTTGCCTTTGCCTTCAAGCTTTGCAGCATATTGATATAAGGAACGAGATTGTCCGACCAAATCTAAAGCAATATTCGTCATTGCCATATCTTGCTCTAAAACCGGCCCATGACCACACCATTCGGACAACCGATGTCCTAAAATCAATGCATTATCTGCTAGATGTAGAACGTATTGAAATTTTTGATTCATAGTTGTATAGTTACTTATTATTGCTTAACTCTGCCGCTCGCATGGGCATCGAATCTATGATATTATAAAGCTCTTTTTGAGTCAGAATATCCGTTTGTTGAAGTTTGATACCACCATCTAAACCAATTAAAGTGACTTGAAACGTCTGCTTTTTATTTTTTGGAAAATAATCAATCTGATCTATATTATTCCAATCTGAACGATTCGATGTACTCTTAAAATCGGTCTGTCTGAATTGTTTTTCGGTGACTTCATAAAGAACAATTTTCCTTTCGGCTAAACCTGATTCGTAGCCATCAAACTCTCGCATTTGACGATCATACTTATCAGATGTTACTGAAGTTGTTTGAATAATCAAAACTCTATTTTTCCATTGGTGTTTTTTCAAATCCTGTGCATTCATATTTACAGATAATAGAGACACAACGACACAAAACAGAACTTGAACAATCATATTTTTTATCAACGACATCAGTTTATATATGCTTCAAACTATCAGTTACATTATAGAATGAGTATTAACGATAAAAGATAGTTTAAAAAAGTTCTAAAACTATTTTAATATTCTCTCTAACCTTTACTTGAAGATGTTCTGGTAACGTACCTATTTTCTTTATAAACCGTTTATTATCAATAGCTCTAATTTGATCCATCATGATAGAGCTATTCTGTTGCATTCCACCTTCTTTTTCAAGTATATCGACCCGTAAAATAGTTACACCTTCTTTTATATTGGTAGTAATTGGACAAATAATTGTTGACGGGTGTACTTTGTTGAGTAGATCGCTTTGAACAACTAATACAGGTCTTGTCTTTCCCGTTTCTGTTCCAATTCTCGGATTCAAATCTGCTAACCAAATTTCAAACCGTTTACATTTCATCTTCTAAACTTTCAAAATCGTATAAAACATCCAGCGAATCTTCACGAACCAATTGAGATTCTTTAGCTAATTGCTCTTCAATCAAACGTCTTTTATGAAATCGATTATAAAACTCAATGGCTTCATTGATGTATTTATTTCTGCTAGTTTTTAAATGCTCAAGTAGAGATTCTGTTTCATCAAGAATATTATCTTGGAGTTTTAAGGATATACTTTTCATACTTATTTTTTTATTAAAAATACATCGTTTTTTGGTATCATACAAGTATATCTATTTACGGTTGAATTCTATATACACAAAATTAAGTCTAATTTATATATGCTTTAAACTATCTGGCAAATCATAAAACGTTGGATGACGATATACCTTATCATTCGCAGGATCATACAGCGACTCACTTTCATCTGGATTAGAAGCCGTAATATGCTTGGATTCTACCACCCATATACTAATCCCTTCATTTCGACGTGTATATACGTCTCGTGCATTTTGAATTGCCATTTCTTCATCCGCAGCGTGTAAACTTCCCACGTGCTTATGACTTAAACCTTGTTTACTTCGTATAAATACTTCCCAAAGGGGCCAATTTGATTTCATATTTTTTTGTTGTGTGAACGTGTTCAAGTGTTCGTGTGCGCACGTGTTCATGTACGAAACGCTCTTTGAACGTGAACACAAGAACACACTCGCACGTGAACACGTGCTACGCTACTTTCGTTTGATTTGCTTTGCGTGCTGCTTTCTTTTCGGCATAAGCTACGGCTGCTTCCCTTACCCAAGCACCATCTTCCCATGCTTTTCGACGTGCATTGAGGCGTTGTTTATTGCAAGGACCATTTCCTTTAACGACATTCCAAAACTCATCCCAGTTGATCTCTCCGAAGTCGTAATGTCCTCGTTCTTCATTCCATTTAATGTCAGGATCAGGGAGGGTGACATTGAGTACTTTTGCTTGTTCGTAGCATACATCAACAAACTTTTGGCGGAGTTCATCATTAGTAAATCGTTTGATTTTCCATTTCATAGATTGCTGCGTATTAGGCGAATCACCATCTGATGGCCCAAACATCATCATGGATGGCCACCACCAGCGATCAATTGCATTTTGAAGCATTCGTTTTTGCTCGTCCGTTCCTCGACTCAACGTTAGTAAGATTTCAAAACCTTGTCGTTGGTGAAAACTCTCCTCTTTACATACACGCACCATGGCACGAGCATACGGTCCGTATGAACAGCGACAAAGTGGTACTTGATTCATAATTGCTGCACCATCAACTAACCAGCCAATAGCACCAATATCTGCCCAACTAATCGTCGGATAATTGAAGATACTAGAGTATTTTGCTTTACCAGAATGCAATTGCTCGAATAAAGTATCTCTGTCGATACCCAACGTTTCGCAAGCACTGTATAAATACAAACCATGTCCAGCTTCATCTTGCACTTTAGCCAATAAAGCTACTTTTCGGCGTAAATTAGGCGCACGTGTAATCCAACGACCTTCAGGTAGCATTCCCACAATTTCGGAGTGTGCATGTTGGCTGATTTGACGGATCAATGTTTTCCGATATTTATCAGGCATCCAATCTTTTGGCTCAATTTTGACTTCTGCATCAATGGTCGCTTGAAACTTATCTTCTAATGAAATATGATTGTCCTTCATGACGAATATATTTTAGATTATTTTTCTTTTATTAGCTACAATATACGAATTTATAACCAAAAAAGCGAACGATTGTTCGTAAAGATTGAAACAAGTTACAAATACGGTTGAAATCCTTTATCTTTAGCGATAAACTAAGCTCTTTTTTATGATTATTCATGATTTTTCTGCGAAAACTGCAACTGCTATTGTAACTCAGTTTTATTCTCTTGAAGTTTCAACATGTAAACCTTTGGTTGGTGATATTGATAAGAATTATTTTATCCAGACATCAGCAGGTACATCTTATATTCTTAAAATAGCTAGCCCTACTTCATCACTTGAACATTTAAAAATGGAAAATGCGGTGATGCAATATTTGGCGAATAAAAAGTTAGGTATTGAAACGCCAATAGTGGTTTCTAATCATAAAAATGAATCTATAACAATATTGAAAGATACCGACAATCAATTTTGTTATATCCGATTATTGACTTGGGTAGAAGGACGGATGTGGTCAAGTGTCCACCCAATTACGGATGCTATTTTGAAAACCATGGGACAGGTGTGTGGTCGAGTTGCTAAAGGTTTGGAAGGTTTTGAACATCAAGGAGCACATCGAACCAACTTTCGCTGGGATAATACAAATTTGGATTGGGTGAAAACACATTTACAATATGTGGAAACGACCGAACAAAAAGAACTCGTTCAGTATTTTATGGATTTGTTTGAAAGTGACATTCTACCTATTTTAGATACTTTGCCAAAAGGTGTGATTCAAAACGATTTCAATGATAATAATCTAGTTTTAAGTACGGATTTAGCGCATCCAAAAGTAGTAGGATTGATAGATTTTGGTGATAGTATGTACGCTCCCAAAATTTGTGAACTAGCTATTCTATTGGCATACGCCATGATGAATACACCTGATCCGATGGCTTCTGCTCGAGAAGTAATTATGGGTTATCATGCGGTATATCCCCTAAAAGAACAAGAAATTGAAGTGCTGTTTTCACTAATTGCCAATCGGCTGATTATTAGTGTGGTCAATTCTTCTTACAACAAAATCATCGAGCCCGATAATGAATATTTAACTATTAGTGCTGCGCCTGCGTGGGACTTATTGAAAAAAATCAAAACGATTCATCCTCGTTTAGCACACTATCATTTTAGAATGGCTTGTGGGGTAGAAGCCGTTCCGAAAAATAAAATTGTCACCAAGTTTCTAAAAGAAAATCAAGCTAATTTTGCATCTATCGTTGATGAAAAATTGCTCCAAGATGGTTATAAAATATTAGATCTAGGTGTGGGTAGTTTGGATTTGGGAAACAACAGCGAATACGAAAATCCAGAAAGATTTCACCAAAATATTAGTCGTCAATTAGTAGAAGATAAAGTTGACGTTGGGATTGGAAAATACAACGAAATTCGACCAATTTATACCACGGATAATTATCTGGTAGAAGGGAATAATGGCGCACAATGGCGTACGGTACATATTGGATTGGATGTTTTTGCAAAAGCTGGAACACCACTTTATGCACCTTTAGTAGGGACAGTACACAGTTTTCAAAATAATGCTATTGAACTAGATTATGGCCCGACCATTATTTTAAAACATCATATTCCCAATACAAATGAGTTTTTTTATACGCTTTATGGACATTTGGACTTGGAATGTTTAGAAAACCTAGAAATTGGTCAAAAAATAGAAAAAGGGCAAGAAATTGCTCGAATAGGCAATATGCCCATTAATGGAAATTGGTCACCACATCTACATTTTCAGATCATTTTGGATATGTTAGATAAAGAAGGGAATTTCAATGGCGTTGCTTTTCCAACGGAACGAAATCTTTGGACAAGTCTTTGTCCTGATCCGAATTTAATATTAGGTTTAGACATTCAAGAAGAAAATCATATCAGTTCCTCAACTATTCTAAATACACGAAAAAAACATCTAGGACGGAGTTTGAGTTTGTCGTATCAAGAGCCATTACACATGGTTCGAGCTTACAAACAATATTTATACACAAGTGACGGGCGACGCTATTTAGATACGGTAAATAATGTGCCACACGTAGGTCATCAACACCCACGAGTGGTCAAAGCTGCACAGCGACAAATGGCAGTTTTGAATACGAACACTCGTTATCTACACGAAAATATCACCCAATTTGCTGAGGAATTATGTGCCACCTTACCCGATGAATTGAGCGTTTGCCATTTTGTGAATTCAGGTAGCGAAGCCAACGAACTAGCCATTCGGATGGCACGAGTTTATTCTGGACAACGAGATTTGTTGGTTTCAGAGGTGGGTTATCATGGAAATACCAATGCGTGTGTGGATGTGAGTTCGTACAAATTTGATGGAAAAGGTGGTCAAGGTGCGCCCGATTGGGTACATGTTTTTCCTATTCCAGATGCCTATCGAGGGATTTATCGAGGTAAAGATGCAGGTCATCAATATGCGTTGGAAGTCAAAAACCATATTGATCGTTTAGAAACGGAGGGCAAAGGAATTGCTGGCTTTTTGTGTGAACCCATTTTGAGTTGTGGGGGACAGGTTGTTCCACCAAATGGATTTTTTAAAGAAGCATATGAACATATACGAGCAGTAGGCGGTGTATGTATTGCGGATGAAGTACAGGTTGGATTTGGGCGAGTAGGAAAACACTTCTGGGGATTTGAGTTACATGATGTGATTCCTGATATTGTGGTGATGGGCAAACCGATTGGTAATGGTCATCCACTGGGAGCAGTGGTTACAACTGAAGCCGTTGCGGATGCTTTTGCGAATGGAATGGAGTATTTTAATACCTTTGGTGGAAATCCCGTTTCGTGTGCAATTGGTCGGGAAGTACTGCGAGTGATTCAAGATGAACAATTACAGCAGAATGCTTTAGAAATTGGTAAATATTTGAAAACGGGCTTGGGTCGATTAATGCAGCAATTTCCGATCATAGGTGATGTTCGAGGTGAAGGGTTTTTCTTAGGATTTGAGTTGGTTAAAGATCGTCAGACGCTTGAACCTGCTCCAGAACAGACGTCTTACTTAGCCAATCGAATGCGTCAAAACGGAGTATTAAATAGTACAGATGGATTATACCATAATGTTATCAAAATTAAACCTCCGATGTGTTTTACCAAAGACAATGCTAATTATTTATTGGCTAAATTTGAGCAAATATTGAAAGAGGACGTTATGCAGGTCTAAGAAAAAAAATTGTAGTTTTAGAAAAAAATACTAGATGTCCAAAAAGAAGAAATCAAATCAAGACGGTAATATTTATGATCGTATTTTTAAAGAGAATGCACAATACATTTTTATTCCATTAATTGAGATGGAACTAGGAATGAAAATTTTGAGCTATCAGCCTTTACAGGAGAAGATGACGAAAACTTTGGAACGAGAGGTGGACTTCTTATATAAAGTTGAGATTGAAAATCAAAAAGAAAGTTTGCTGCATATTGAGTTTCAGACTCAAAATGAGAAAGATATGATTTTTCGGATGCAGGAATACCACGGTATTATTCAACGAAAATACAATCTACCTATTCATCATATCGTTATCTTTTTAGGAAAGGGTCAATCAAACATGACTGACACTTTGCAGTCAGATATGTTATTTAGAGGGTTTAAGATTATTAATCTTTACGATTTATCTTTTGACAAATTATTGAGCCATCAAGTTCCAGAAGTTGTACTTTTAGCATTGTTGAGTAATCACAAAAAAGAACGTGTTGAACGGATTTTGCAATTGATTATAGACAAATTAAAGCAACTCACCAATTCGAATTTTTTGGATAGTACATATGCTAAACAGTTGCTATTGTTATCGAGATTACGTAATTTAGAACCAGAAATTATAAAAATTATAGAAGATATGCCAATTATTTATGATATAGAAAAGGACACTTTGTATAAGCGAGGACACCAAAAAGGGCTTGAAAAAAGTCTAGTACAATCAATATTAGGGCTTCATAAAATTGGGTTGGAGAAGGCGAAAATTGCTGAGGGACTTGGTATTTCAATAGATAAAGTCAACCTTATTCTTGCAGAAAATAATTTAGAATAATATTGGGTGCGTCACCACTGTTCTCCGAATGGCAGCAACATGCTTCTTTTGCTAGCAGCAAGAATCAACGTTTTATAAAGCGATTGAGCA
>JAHDFQ010000080.1:1535-6485 GCA_020628085.1 Saprospiraceae bacterium | reverse complement strand
CAACATGCTTCTTTTGCTAGCAGCAAGAATCAACGTTTTATAAAGCGATTGAGCAATAAAAGTACTGCTGATGTTGATCAGCAATTAGATGTAATTCACGATACCGTTTTTTCAGAAATCAACTGTTTAGAATGTGGTAATTGTTGCAAAACTTACCAAATTATTCTCACCGAAGCAGATCAAATCCGTATTGGCAAATTCCTAGGAAAAGATATTTTAGACGTGTTATTAAACTATCACCTATTAGATGACGGACAAATTTTAGTTCAATCCTTACCCTGTCCTTTTTTAGGCATAGATAATGTTTGTTCGATTTATGAAGTACGTCCAGCAGTTTGTCGGGACTATCCATTTTTGAAGAGTCATCAGTTTAAAACAACTAGCCCTCAGCAGATTTCCGAAAACACACTACACTGTCCAGCAACTTACCATATTCTGGAACGCTTGAAAGCTATTATTTAATTTGCTCCTCCAAAAAACGAAAAGCTCGTTTTTCCATCCATGATTCTTTTTCAAAAAAACCTTGTATAAATCCACAATGTCCACCATGTTTTGGCATTTCTAAAAAGATATTTGGATTTTGTTGAGCTGCTTCAAGGGGATAACAATTCTTAGAAATAAAGGTGTCATTAAGTGAGGAAACGACAAGGGTAGGAATAGAAATATTGACTAAATGCCGCTGACAACTACTATCTTTCCAGTAATCTTGAACCGTTTTGTAGCCATTGGCAGGAGCCGTAAAATTAGTATCAAAATAGACGAAATTGCCTGACATAAAAAATCCATGATAGTTTTTAAGGGCTTCTGGAAACTGTCTTTTTTTGCGATTTGCTTTTCGATTCAATGGAAACATAAACCATTTTAAATAATGCCAATTATACCATTTATTCAGGCGTTCATCGCTTTTTTGAATATCCATGGGAGCAGAAAAAGAAATAACGGATTTTACTGTTTTAGGAATATTTAATCCTTCCTCACCAGCATATTTTAAAGCTAAATTTCCACCCAAACTATAACCAATCAATACAATTTCTTGATAATCATGTTTTTGCAAGGTGTATTCAATAACCAATTTTACATCATCGCTCGCGCCCATGTGATAGCCTCTCAATAGGCGATTGGGTTCGCCGCTACAACCCCGATAATTCAAACCTAAGGCGTCCCAACCTTTACGATTAAAATATCGAATAGCTGCTTTGGAATATCGACTTTGAGATTTCCCTTCCAGTCCAGGTAAGATGACAACGAGTTTAGAACCTCCTTTTTTCAACCAATCCAAGTCTAAAAAATCTCCATCAGGTGTTTCTAAGCGTTCACGTATGAACGGAATCCTCGGTAGTTGACGCAGTAGCGATGCATAGATCGTACTAAAATGCGTATTGCGAAACATCCGATTTCGCACCTCAAACTGACTGTCGATAATGGGCATCCGTTTTGTCTTGTTTTCCGTGCGTAAGGTACACTACTTTAAGCCAAATTCAATAGAGATCGATCAATATAATTCGTGAAAACGACGTAAGTCTGTTGTTCGAAATGACCATTCTGGGGTTTGGATTATACCTTTTTTAAGATTAGAATACCACGGGTTAACTTGATTCGGGTTTTTCAAAATATGAATATCTTGTGCTGGCATATAGCTTTGCGCTAACAAAAATCGTTTTTCCTTAGTTGTTGGATGAATTGCCATATCAACGACGATCACTGCATGACCAGGACTGCCACCTTGTATCAACACGTCTCCAATTTGAATATTAGAAAAATGAACGGATTGCAATTCTTTTTCTAATGACAATGTACCTGCATAGATGAAAACTTGGGTCAAATACTTCCTAAAATCTGAATAGCTGTCAGAGGGACTTGCGGATTTAATCCAACTAACTTGATTACCTTTTACTTTAATTCTATACCCTTTTCGCCATTTGTCATAATCCGCTTTAAAACCATTGGTATAATTAAAATGAATATCTTCATATCGTTTTTGTTCGTACAAATATTCTGCTCGCAAGCGCATCACCGCATCTGCACATTGTTGTAAATCTCGATTTTCAACATCTATATCTATTACTGCTACATGTACCGATTGATTTAGTTTGAGATTTCCATCAAAATAGCGCACTGGACTATCAGCAGCTTTTAGAGGTAAATTTTGCAAATAATGTGCAAAGGAATTTGGAGAAGATACAACCCGTTTGAACTCGTTTGGAACTTTAAAACGGGTGTATACACGATTACCTGAAAGAGACGTTTTGGTTGTATCAGTTATAGAAGTAGGAATTGAGGTAGTATTCGATTTTTGATTACAAGCAGTTAAAACCAAAAAGAATAGTACAAATAGGAATGGATTCATGCAGTATTATGATGTTTAGAGATAAGTAAATAACGAATTTACAGTTAACTTTATGATTTCTCTAACGTTGATTTACAATAGGGATAGCGTTACAAAATAGATAAATGGAGTCAAAAGATAAAATCACTATTCATCAAAAAGCTATATTTCAATAGTTTCTAAAAAAATTAAATCAGATGTTTAAAAAAATATTAGGATTATTATTGGTCATTAATTTGACCGCTTGTACAGGTGTTAATCTTGATCAGGCACTCGGAACCGTTCTAGATACCGTAGGAAGCGACGGTTTATCTAGTGCTCAAATTGGTCAAGGACTTAAAGATGCACTTCAAATTGGAATCAGCAAAGGAGCTGATCGACTTTCTGTAAAAGATGGTTATTTAAAAAGTGCTTACAAAATTTTATTACCAGAAGAAGTACAAAAATTGACAAGTCGTTTGCAGAACGTTCCTGGTTTTACACAAGTAGAGGGCAAAATGTTGGAGTTGATAAACAGAGGAGCAGAAGATGCTGCCAAGTCCGCAAAACCGATTTTTGTCAATGCTATCAAAGGGATGACGTTTCAAGATGCGACTCAAATTTTGATGGGTAATAAAAATGCCGCAACGTCTTACTTAAAGGGTTCTACAGAACAACAATTGTATCAATCTTTCCGACCTAAAATTGTTAATTCTTTAGACAAAGTCAATGCAACGGATTATTGGAATAAAGCCGTGACAGCTTACAATAAAATTCCGTTGGTACAAAAAATGAACCCTGAATTGGATGACTATGTGACGCAACAAGCGTTGAAAGGTTTATTTAGTATGGTAGAAAAGGAAGAAGCCAATATTCGTACTAATACCGCAGCTCGTACAACAGATTTATTGAAAAAAGTATTTGCGAAGCAAGATTAAGCTAAGGAAATCTCAGTCGTAGTCGCACTTTGAGTGTGACTACGACTAATTTATAGAACTTCAATCGTTTGACCTACTTCAACGATCTCTCCCAACCCTTTCTTTAGTTTTAAATAGTGTCCAAAAAGTACGGCATTGCCTTCTTTCCGATAAGTAGTCATCGTTCGTAACGGTTCTTTCGTCATAGTTGCATCTTCTTGACTAATCGTGGTCATGACACAGCGAGCGCAGGGTTTAGTAGCTAGAAAAGTAGCTTTTCCAATACTAAACTCCGTCCAAGTATCTTCAATATGTGGTGTGCCGCCACTAAAAATAATATTGGCACGAAAGCGATTGATAGGCAAATCAACATCTAGTTTATCATTTAAGTTTTTCATAGCTGACTCTCCAAGAATTAGATACGGACTGCTATCTGGAAAATGCACCAGTGCATCAGGATTTTGATTTTGAAAACGAGGATGTTCTTCCGATGGACGAACTAAAAATACTGGCTTACCTAGATGCCTAGAAAACCAAGCGCATATCGGATTAGACTCTTTGATACCAATAATATTATTTGAAAACATTTTGGTGTGTATTATAATGGACGAATCTTCCATCTCAAACGGAATATGTATCGAATCATCTTGATACTGCACTTGCACCCCATCTTCTTTTAGTTTCACTTGAAACAACGCCATTTTTGGTATTTCTCGTTGAGTGACAGCTCGACCTTTTTCATCCACCAACATCCAAAAGCGATCATACGCCAAGCCAGAAGCTGTAATTTTAGCTTTTTGTAAGGATACGCCACCCAACGATTTGATGGGATAAACGATGAGTTGTGTAATGGTATATTTAGACATGTTGATTTGGATTTTAAGCTGATAGATGAATGTTGTAAAGATAAACATTTCCACAATGTGGATTCATTTATCTAAAATATTGTTCATTTGATATGCAAGTTCTTATATTTGGAAAAAGAAAAAACACATGAGAATTTTATTATATTTAGTAATTGGGTTATGTTGTTTTAGTTGCGATAATACGACAACAGAAACTCCATCCAAATCATCAACTGTAACAGAGAAAGAAGTCGATAACAAACCATCAACATCAAAACCCAAAAAGACGATTATTTTTTTTGGTGACAGCCTCACTGCTGCCTATGGGATTGATGAAGAACAAGGTTTTACGAATATTATCCAACGTAAAATTGATTCTTTAGACCTCAATTATAAAGTGGTGAATGCAGGATTGAGTGGTGAAACAACGGCAGGTGGAGTAGGACGGATCAATTGGATTTTAAAACAACCAGTAGATATTTTTGTGCTAGAATTGGGTGGTAATGATGGGTTGCGTGGTATTGATCCTGCTGCGACTTATGATAATTTGACCAAGATAGCCGAAACCGTCAAATCGAAATATCCAGAAGCTACATTGGTGATTGCAGGTATGGAAGCACCCCCAAACATGGGAACGGCATTTACAACGGAATTTAGAAAAGTCTTTCAACGTGTTGCTAAAGAGCAAGAGGCGCTGTTGATTCCATTTTTACTGGAAAAAGTAGGAGGAAAGCCTGAGTTGAACTTACCAGACGGGATTCATCCGACGGCAGAAGGACATCAGTTGGTAGCCGAAACGATTTGGGAAACGCTTCAAAAAGCATTATGAGTAGTTCGTCAGTAAATTTAGTACAAAACAAATCCATTAATCCGTCAAAAAATC
>JAHDFQ010000080.1:0-1435 GCA_020628085.1 Saprospiraceae bacterium | reverse complement strand
TCATAATCCCGAACCCTCGGGATCAATTATTTACTCTTTTTATGACGGCGGATTTTTTTGTACAAGTAATTTTGACTGACTATTTAATTTCCACTAAAACAAACTACTAAAACATGACAATTTCAACCAAATATGCAGCTGCGATTTTTACAGTCTTATTAGTCGGAGTGGTCATTTTTTATTTTAGTGATATTGTGGCGTATGTCATCATTGCTTGGGTTTTGTCTTTGATTGGGCAACCGTTTATGCGGATTTTTAGAAAAATTCGGGTTGGAAAATTCAAAACAGGAGATACGACTTGTGCTATTTTGACTCTAGCGACTTATGTTTTAATTGTTGTTGGATTGTTTAGCGTTTTTGTACCACCTGTGATTAAACAAACTCGGAATTTAGCGGAAGTAGATTATGCTAGTTTAGTAAAAGGATTAGAAGAACCGATAACAGACTGGACGAACTGGGCGATCGACAAAGGATTTATTGAAGGTGAACCTATTTTATTGGTTGATACAACGACACAAACGGATATTGCTATACTTATAGATTCGTCAAAGGTAATCGTTGAACCAGAAATTGTCTCAAAAATGGTTCAGACAACGACGATTCAAATAGATTCACTATTACGAGCCAATGGCGATACCATCACACAAACTAACATTAATTTGAATATTGTGTTGAATGACGATCATACTCGTACAACTGAAAAAGAACCTGATCTAAGTGATGTTATGGTCACAGAAAAAGATGGGCCGTTAGAACGTTTACAAAAGAAGATTTTTTCCTTTTTTAATCCCTCTCAAATTCAATTACTTTTTGGTTCAATTATCGGTTTCTTTGGAAATTTGGCTATTGCCTTATTATCCATCTTTTTTATTACTTTTTTCTTTTTGAAAGAACAGCAATTGTTTGTTCGATTTTTGATGGCGATTATCCCAAACAAATATGAAAAACAAGTAGATAGTGCCTTGACGGGGATTTCGAAGATGTTGACCCGTTATTTTGGTGGGATTTTTATTCAAGTCACGATTATTACCATATTTGTATCGGTATTATTGGGTATTTTAGGTGTAGAAAACGCTCTATTGATTGCCTTTTTTGCTGCCGTTATCAATGTCATACCTTACATTGGGCCTACTATCGGGGCTGTATTTGGCATTTTTATCGTTATTTCTTCTAATGTTGGACTACCTTTTTACGAGGAAATGTTGCCCTTGATTCTTCAAGTAGCTGCTGTCTTTGCAGCCATGCAAATGCTAGATAATTTTATTTTACAACCCGTCATTTTTTCCAACAGCGTATCCGCACACCCGCTTGAAATCTTTATCTTAATTTTAGTTGGTGCAAAAGTAGGCGGTATCTTCGGAATGGTTTTAGCAATTCCTGTTTATACCGTTTTACGAGTCATTGCAAAGGTCTTTTTAAGTGAGTTTAAGATTGT
>JAHDFQ010000079.1 GCA_020628085.1 Saprospiraceae bacterium | reverse complement strand
ACAATTGGAGTGAAGGAGTTGATCTACTAGAACCAGTAACCAATAATGCGGTAGCGCATGGTTATGTCAACGGTGTACCTCATGTTTACTCCTTTGCAGGTATGGATTCCACTAAAATTTGGTCGGGTATTCACAAAAAAGCTTTTCGTTACAATACACAAACGGGTATCTGGGATACATTGCCTCCTTTACCGAGCGGTGAAGGTAGAATTGCTGCTTCTGCTAGTACCGTAAAAAATAAGATATATATTATTGGTGGTTATGATGTGTTTGAAGATAATTCAGAAATATCATACAACCAAGTTCATATTTTTGATCCTGAAACCAATTCCTATCTACCAGATGGTGCCCCCATTCCGATTCCAATAGACGATCAGGTTCAAGCCGTTTATCGAGATAGCCTTATTTATGTCGTAACTGGTTGGAGTAATATCAATAACGTCGCTAATGTTCAAATTTATGATACCACTAAGGATATATGGTTAGAAGGAACACCAGTGCCTAACAGTTCAAGTAATGAATACAAAGTTTTTGGTGCCTCAGGTGGAATTGTTGGAGATACATTGTATTATTTAGGTGGAGCAAAGTTTGGAAATAATTTTCCGATGACTTCCTCTTTACGAAAAGGTTATATTAATCCGAATGACCCAACAGAAATTACTTGGAGTACCGAGTTTGATGTATTGGCGAAAGGTTATCGAAAAGGTGTAGCACTTTTATATGATATCTTTGGACCAGAAAATAATATAGATAATAGCGCTGAACTCGTTTGGTTAGGCGGTTCCACTACTTCTTACAATTATAATGGGATTGCATATAATGGTTCAGGTGGTGTTGAGCCAGATATGGATGCGATTGCGGTGTGTGAAAACAAGCTTTGTAAAAATATGGGTGTGGTAGAGTGGCTTTCTAATTTACCAGTCATGGATATTAGAAATATGGTGACCATATTTAATGGTGGTGTTGATATGTATGTCGTGGGAGGAATGCTAGGAAACCAAGTTGTTTCTGATAAATTATACCAAAATGGTTATGCCTTTATAGACAATACTAGCAATATTAATATTCCCACAATAAAAACCTTTCCTAACCCTGCATCTGATTTGATTCAATTCGAGCTAGAAAATGATTTGAAAGTTCGAGTATATAATATTCAAGGACAATTAGTCTTAGAAGAAGAAACGAATCATCATCAATTGGATGTACGCTCTTTACAAAGTGGTCAGTATTTCCTTGAATTTTGGAATGAACAAGCCAAGGTGGGCGTAAGTAAAATTGTTATTAAAAAATAACTTGGACTAATTTAAAAGTAGAACATCACCAGTTTCTTTATAGGAGGTTAACCCATTATCTAAATCATCAATGGTATATTCTAATAACCAAGTGAAAACTCCAGCATCGAGCGGTTTATTTCGTACTGAACCATCCCAAAAAGTAGCAATATCTTTAGTTTTAAAGATTTCGTTACCCCAACGATCGAATATACTAAATTCATATTGTACGATAGGCGATTCAACCGCAATAAATGTTTGCAACTGATCATTGATTCCATCATAATTAGGTGAAAAGGCATTTGGAACAAATACCTTTGGATCACAATTAGTTGCTTCAATTTCTAAATAAATAGGAATGGTAGTGCAGTCTAAACTTGCTTGTATCGTATATAAACCAGGTGTATTAATAAATTTAATTGAATCTATAGTTCCATCTTCCCATAAATACTCAATTGGTTGTTGCATGATTGGAAAATCAGCTAATAAGTCTATATTGATTTTAGTATTTCTATTGATACAGATTTGTTCTTTTAAAGAAATCGACTTTGGTAACTTGGTCAGATGCACATCATCAATATCATAATAATATATGTGGAAAACACCAAATTGTTCCTCATTAATTTCACAGGGAGGATCTACTTCAAACATACCGTTCGACATAGCAATTGTCATAAAACGTTCACCACCAGTAGCTTGAAAACATGAACCTAACTGATGCCAAGCACCTTTAAATTCCGTTTCTAAACGATCGGAGTTTAGTGTCAATGTACGATCTACATCCACATAACTATCATTAGCTTCACTGTCAATAAGAATAAAAATACTATCTGAATCAAATAAAATATCTATTTGTTTATATTCATCACTAACACATAAAAGTGGATTACCATCAAAACTAGAAATACCCTTATTTCTAACCTGAATATCAAAATGATAAAACTCATCGGTTTCTAATGTGCTTTCCAATAGACAGCCAATAGCTTCGGGAGGTCTATAGCCTTCTAAAAGCATGAAGTTAGCAATTCCAACATGCGCCACTCCATCAAAGGCACCATAATCTCTATTCCAAAAATTAGCGGGATCAGAAATCGGCCATCTATGATTATCATCAAAAAAATCAGGTGTGATTTGGTTCATAGGAACCTGAATATCATAGGCAGCAACATACCAATCATTCAAATACTGAAAAGCGTCGGGAGGATTGGAATACACGAAATCATCTGTTCTTTCAAAACTTGAATTAGGAATTAAATTTTGGGCATACGTAGAAGGTAAGCAGCTAAAAAATATCAAAATGAAAGACCAAGCGAATTTCATAACATTAAATATTAGAGTTTTCGTAAGTGGACAAGGTTTAGATAAATTTGGAAAAGAAACGCAAATACAATTGATAATAATTTAAGATAAACAATATGTGTGCATATTCATAGATTTTTAAAAGGCAAATTTATTTTATAATCTGTTTTGACCATTATCGTGACAAAATATGGCATGTTTGTTGACCTTTTAATATTTGATTAATTTATATGAATATTTCATATTTGATTCATGTTCTCCCAATATAAAAGTAGAATAGTACCAATAGAATACATTTAATTCTCATCTATTCTTGCTTGTTAACCGATTAATTGATAAGAAAATGTTAAGCGTACATTTTCTTAAAAACGTGCTGATGTTGTCATATTATACTTTTTTTAAAGAAAACAACACACCTACAAGAAATGTATGTTCATTTCTCAATCAGCAATTTTATATACTACTCTGTCTTTTACTCCAATTACTTATTCCTTCATCAAGTATATTCGCAACTACAAATTCAGAAATAGATAAACTTGAACAGCAAGTTAAGGATAGTACTTCCGACATTGAAAAATTAAAGATTATATATGATCTAACGTATAAAATACATAAATCGGAGACTCAACAAGCATTATCGTATATCGAAAAAGGATTAAATCTTGCCCAGGAAAATGATCGACTCTTGTATCGTGCTAAATTTTTATACCTCAAAGCAAAAGTCAGTCGCCAAACAGGAGAAAAAATTGTAGCACTAGAACATATCAACGAAGCTATTTATATTTTTGAACAATTAAGTGCTAAAGAAGAATTAGTTAATGCTATAAATGTTTTGGGTTGGTTATTTTATGACAAAGGCAATTTTGTTCAGGCGAGAAATACTTTTCGTAAAAGCGAAAATATTGCTCGTCAGATTAAAGATGACCTATTAATTGCGTTGAACCTAAACGATATTGGAACGACTTATCATAAAGAAGGGGAATATAAAGAAGCCGCTTCCTATTACTTAAAATCTGCTTCGATCCGTGACTCATTGAAAAATGATGATGGGTTGATAAAAAGTTACAATAACTTAGGTGTCCTTTATCGACAAACGGATGAACCTGAAAAAGCACTCGAATATTATAAAAAAGGACTTGAAATTGCTTTGGATTTAAACGATAAGTTGAGAATAACAACTTACTACATTAATATCGGAAACATATACAGAAATAAAAAAGAGTTTGAAGTTGCTAATCAATTTTATCAAGATGGGCTAGAAATTGCTCAAGAAATTGATGCTAAATCAAGAATTACTCTTTTTCAATTTATTCTAGGGGTCAATCATTTAGAACAAGGAAATTTTGATAAGGCGATTGATCTATTGGAAGAAGCATTAGTTGCGTATAAAAAGTTGGGAGAAAAAGCAAATATTTCTAAAACGCTCCTCGAATTAGGAAATGCTTATGTCAGAAAAGGTGCGATTGACAAAGGGCTTTTGCTTTTATTAGAATCTAAAGCATTGAGCGAGAATATTGGGTTTGGTCAAATTAAAGAAAGAGTTATAAAAGACATTTCAGCAGCTTATAAATCCAAAGGAGATTATGAAAATGCAATGCTGTATCAAGGTCAACTTTTAGAAATACGAGATGAGCGATTGACTGAAGAAAAGAACAAAGCGGTAGAAGAACTGAAACTCAAATATGAAGCAAAAGAACAAGAAAAAGCGATCGCTGTATTAAATAGCCAACAAGCACATCAAAAAAGTATATTTTATTACACGCTTGGATTATTGACGATGATGTTATTCGTCGCTGCCATATTGTTAATCAATATTCGTAATAAACGAGTTGCCAATAACTTGTTGTCTACTCAACAAAAGGAGATCTTATTAAAAAACAAAGCCCTACAGAATAAAAATAAAGAATTGCAACAAGCCAAAGAAGTAGCCGAAGCAGCAGCTAAAGTAAAAGAAGAATTTCTTTCTACGATGAGTCACGAAATACGAACACCGATGAACGCTGTGGTGGGTATGACCAATATTTTGATTGATGAACATCCGCGAGCAGATCAATTGGAAAATCTACAAACACTTCGTTTTTCTGCCAATAATTTATTGAGTCTCATTAATGATATTCTCGATTTTTCTAAAATAGAATCTGGTAAAGTAATACTTGAAAAAGTAGATTTCTCTTTGAATGAATTGATGAAAGGAATTTATGATAGTTTTAGAGCTATCTCAATTAAAGATCAATTGGATTTTGTTTTAGAAACAGATGCTAAAAATCTAGATCGTTCTTTGATTGGTGATCCAACTCGATTGACTCAGATATTTACAAATTTGGTTGGAAATGCTTTTAAGTTTACAAATACAGGTAAGATTACGATACAAACAAAAATCGTTTCCAAGCAACAGGACAGTGTCGGTATTTATTTTGCGGTAAAAGATACTGGTATTGGTATTCCACAAGATAGGAGAGAAGCTATTTTTGAGAGTTTTACACAAGCAATGAGTAGCACGACAAGAATGTACGGTGGAACTGGTTTAGGGCTAGCGATCACAAAACGATTGGTGGAGTTATTTGATGGTGAGATTGACGTAAAAAGTATAGAAGGTCAGGGTAGTACTTTTTACTTTAATATTGAGTTTCCTTTGGGAAAAACATTAACAAATCATCAATTACCTGGAGCGAGTCGGGCGACTTTAGCTATGGAAGGGCTAGAAGGTATTCGAGTTTTACTAGCCGAAGATAATAAAATCAATCAATTGGTAGCTTCAAAAATATTAAGTAAATGGAATGTAGAATTGGAAATTGCTAATGATGGCTTGGAAGTTTTGGATATGGTGAATAAAAATCATTATGATGTTATTTTGATGGACATTCATATGCCTAATTTGGATGGTTATGATGCCACAATTGCTATCCGACAAATGAATAATATAACCAAAAGAAATATTCCGATTATAGCACTAACGGCTTCAGCTTTTTCTACAGTTTCTGATAAAGCGATTGAAATAGGAATGAATGATCATCTCGGAAAACCTTTCAAACCCGCAGAATTATTCAATAAGATGTATAACTGTTTATTCGAAACCATGTCTACTCCACAACAAAGCGGTAGCCGTCAATCTAAATAAATCCATACAAAATCATTTCATATCTAATATATTTTAATATTTGGCAAAGTTATTGTTATATATTACTATAAAAATATAAGCGAATAATTCAAATTTGTTTATATCTATTTGTTCGGGCGCTTCTCCAACAAATTATTATCTATAGAACATATCAAATAAGCATGAATAGGGACGTCATTCTGTGATCTATTTGTGTACTGTATTCCCTAATTCCGTTCACTAAATTGATAGCAGATGAATGTATATTCGTTACGCAAAAATCAGTACAGGCAATTATTTGATAAAATTTCTACCCATCAATTACTTCTATTTGGTAGTAGTATTTTTCTAGTTATTGTGACAATTGGTGTGATTTACTTTGGTAGAACCAATTACTTTTTCGCATTTTGTATTATGCTATCCATTTATGGCGTAATATTAGGCTTTCTTATGGCCAAAACAGAATATCAAAGTCAACTTCCTAATACGCATACTTTTAGCCTTTTGCAATTGCTACTTGCCAATAATACAGGATTGCAAGCTATTATTTCCGAAACCAACACCATTTTATTTCAAAATAAACCTAATGATAAAGGATACGACTATACTGGCAAAACAGTGCTAGAATTTATAGATGCTTTAAACTTGCATGAGTTGGATAAAGTTACGTTAATGGCCTACCTCGAATCTGGAGAAAAAATACCCTTCGCAACGACCTATGCCTTGAAATTAGAAAATGATATTGAAAAGTGGATGTCATGTTCCATCCAACCTACCCGTACTGATGAAGGACAACGAGTACTTATTTTTCAAATTGAAGATACAACAGATGCACAACAAGCCATCTTATCTCAACAACAATACATAAAAGATATGGAAAATATAATCGAACTCAATTATAACCCAACTTCTTCTTTGCACTTAATTAGTAAAATGGCTAGTCATAGAGACGCAGCCCAGCCTATTAAAACGATTCAATCTTATGTTCGTTTAATTGAAAATGAGTACAAAAATAAATTGGATAAAAAAGGTCAAGATGCCATAAATCATATTTCTAAAAGTTCTTACCAATTGGAAACAATGATAGAAGATTTGTTTTCTATGACGGGAATAAATGATCGAAAATGTAAAGAACCTATTATAAATTTGAATGATATTATCGAAGAAGTAAAGGGTACTTTAGCATCTTCGATTCAAACAACCCAAGCAAAAATAAATATCAAATCATTGCCTAAAATTCAGGCAGATCGAAACCAACTTTATGTACTATTCCAAAACTTGATTGAAAATGCTATTAAATATTGTGGTCAACAATCTCCTGTTATTACCATTGACAGCAGAAAGGAAAATCACCATTGGATGATTAGTGTTTCCGATCAAGGGATGGGTATTGAAGAGCCTGAAAAGGTACACATATTCGATTACCTCAATAGAGGAAAAATAAAAACGGGTATTAAAGGACTAGGTCTAGGATTACCCATTTGTAAGCAAATTGTAGAGAATCATAATGGCGAGATTTGGGTAGAATCTGATGGAGTAGGTAAGGGTAGTTCTTTTGTTTTTGCCCTTCCGATTCAGCCCATTCGAGAAGTCAAGAAAATGACAGAAATCGAAACGTGCGCATTGGCAGTGTCAGCATAAATCAATAAAAAATTAACTGCATTATTCCAAATACCAGTAGCATGATCTTCATCCCCCTTTCAATAGAAGATCATGCTTTTTATTCTTATTTCATTTTAGCAATTTGTATCGTGTCTAATTTAGCACGATATTTCACAAACTCCTTTAGTTGATCTTCCTCTTTTGTCCTTCTTTTATTATCTTTCCAATCAATCAAAAGGGTAGGGATATTAATACGTGCGTTAGTAGAGTCCACGGCAAAAAATTGAATGGTTTCAATGTCTGGAAATACAATTTTTACTTCCTCTGGAATCGTCGCCTCCAGTCTTTTTTTACTCTTCAATTGATCTAACTCGACCGAAAGCGATTCAATAGCACGGTCTTTATCTGTAATGATAGAGCGTTGCTCGGCAGTAATTGCAATTATTTTTTCTTCAACACTAGCATTAACATCATTAATATCCAAAAAATTGGGGTTTCGTATGGTTAAATTAGAATTGGGTACAATGGTTCTAATTTGCTGAACATAATTTTGCTTAGTGGAGTCAGGAATCTCTGAAAACAACTGTATGGTTACTTCAAATGTATCTCTTGAAAGTTGTTTGTTAATATTGCAAATTGTAGTCTCCGAGAAGGTTTCACGCACGTATTTACGGATAGCAGCCTCATTTCTGTTATCTGATAAAACGGTAGATAAAATAATAAAACTAGGAATAAGTAATAGCAAACCTGCAAAAAACACAATCAGCTGATTGCGTCGTTGCTCTTTTGGACTTGCATGTTCTTTGTACGGAAATCGTAATAAACGAATGATTAAATAAGTAGCGAGTGCTACAAAGGTCGCATTTAAAAAGAAAAGATAAAATGAATTGGATGTCACCAATAAAAAGTTCGTGCCGTTATGTTCGATTCCGTGTTTGAGTAAATTAGCAATTCCAAATCCAGAAACACATAGAGGTGGCATTAGTGCCGTTGCAATAGCTACTCCAGGAATTGCATTGGAAGCATCTTTTCGTGTACCAGAAATAATTCCAGCCAACCCACCAAAAAAAGCAACCAATACATCCAAGACAGTAGGCTTTGTTCGAGATAAAATCTCAGAAGTAGGTTCACCGAAAGGTGTTAAAAAGAAATATAGAAAACTCGTAAAAATAGCAATTCCAATAGCTACCATAAAATGGCGAACAGATATCCATAATGTTTCCTTATCGTTGATACCAACAGCTAAACCAACACCAAGAATAGGTGACATTAAAGGAGAAATAAGCATGGCACCGATGATTACCGCGGGAGAGTTCAGATCTAGCCCTAACGAAGCAATCATAATAGAGCACATCAGCGTCCAAGCATTCGCACCCTGCATTCGTTTATTTTCTTTAATGCGTTTTACAGCTCCATAACGATCAAGACCATCCCGTAAATCAATTAATCGACTAAAAAATTCCTTGATTCGAGATATCAGATCATCTGGAACTTCGTTTACACTTTTAATAGGTGTCGGTGGTTTTAGAGGATTGTTTGGAGTTTTAGGTGCATCCATTTATAACGCTTATTGTTGAACGTGCAAAGTTACCATTTCCAAAATAAATAGTACTAGCGGCAAGATTTTTTTTTCTTTTATCTCTTTGTATTAAGGTATGAAGCATTCTAATACTTGTGTATGTTAAGACACAATGGCATAATGTTTGTCTTTTTATAACAATGTAAATACTATCAATAGATTATATTTAATGTATCTCAAGTTAGATAGCTCCTTTTTACCCAATTGAATTACATAGAGCCCCCCTCATACAGATAATTTTAAACACTATAATTCGTATACGATGGCATATTTCGTTCATTGTATCTCGTTATAAATCAAACACATGAATCAATTATTCAAATTTGTAATGGTTTGTCTTATTACTGCTCCATTAAGTATAAATGCACAGGTAAACCGTCCAGAAAAAAGTTTTCAAGAAGCTCGTAAGGAGGCTATTGAAAAAGCTATGCAGGCTCGTGGTCTATCCACTAATACACCTGGGCAAAAAGAAAATGGGACAGTAGAAAATACCAAAACAGTTTCTTCTTCAATTGAGAAAAATGATTTAGATCGTTCCTCTGACTTTTCAAATTTGGATAACAATAATACCTATACCTCAGAAGTACAAGATTTTGAAGACGTAGATGTTTCGAATCAATCTGATAATTCAATAACAGTTGTTGAGTCAGAAAATGAGGAAGTAGCAGAAATAAAAGAGGTTGTTTCTAAAAATGAAAAAGATGTTCAAGATGCCGAATTAAACATTGTGAACTACAATACACCAAATACTATAAGCACTGAAAAGGATACAACTAAATATGATGCTCCAATTCAAATTAAATCAGCTGATTTTACGGAATCGAAGTCTGTACCTACGAAAACAAGACCAAAAACGGTTGTAACAGAAACTGTAAATGTAGCACCTTATAATGCGGAAGCAGCTCAAAAGAGATTACAAGAATTAGAACAACTCAGAAAAGAGAAAGAGCAACGTTTGGCAAAAATTGGTGAAGATCGAAAATTGGAGGAAGCCCATTTAAAAGAAGTGGAACAAGAGGCAGCTCGTTTATTAGAAATAGAACAAAAAATTCAAGCTGAAAAGGAAAAAATGTATGTGTTAGAACAAAATCGGTTGAAAGAACAACAACGATTGGATCAAATGCTTCAAATGGAAGCATCTGAGGTAACACAACAAGAATATTTGTTGCAAGAACAAAAAGAGCTGGATGAACTAAAACGAACAAAGCAAAAAGAGGCGGTACGTTTGGAACAGATTCGTCTAGCAAAAGAAGCAGAATTAAAATATCAAGCAGAGTTAGAAGCAGAGCAACAGCAATTATTACAAATAGAAAAGGAACGGAAAGCAGAAGAATTGCGAATGGAAAAAATTCGCACAGCACAAGAAGCAGAACGGATTTTAAAACTTCAAAAAGCGGAGGAGGAAGCTCAAATTGTAGAATTAGAACAACAAAGAGCAATCGAAGAGACTCGCCTAGAAGCACTTAAACAAGCCCAAGAACGAGAACTACAACGTCAGCAATTGATTGATGAAAATAAAGCCGTTCTTGCAGACCTAGAAGCCAAACGAATGGAAGAAGAAGCCCGCTTAGAGGAAATGCGTGCAAGTCGAGCGGCTGAACTTAAATTAAAAGAAGAACAGGCGGTAGAACGAGCCAGATTGAAAGCAATAGAAATGGAAAATCGAGAAAAAGAAGCCGCTTTGTTGGAGGAAGCACGCCGTCAGAAAGAAGCCTTGTTGATGGAAGAACGCCGAATTGCTGAAATTCAAAAAGGTCAACAGCGGGAAATGGAATTACTCGAAAAAATGAAAAAATTCGAGAAAGAAGAAAAAATCCGTAAAAAGGTCATCGCTAAGGAAGAAGCTAAACTCAAAAAAATTCAGAAAAAGCGAGATAAACAAATGGAAAAACTCAACAAGAAGCTAGATAAACAAACGAGTGAGGAAACCATTAACGAAACGGTAGATGAAAGAGTCGATCATTAATATTATTTGAAAAAACACATCACTATAGCAACTGAGTTGAGTGATGATAGTGATGTGTTTTTTGACAAAATGGATAAATAACTTGAGTTGCGGAGCCACTCGGAAAGTTATTAGTTATCGGTTAATTAGTAAGCTAGTTTACTACTTTTGATACAAAGTAATGACTTGCCTATGCACTAATTAATCAATATTTATTCGCCGTGGTGAAGCCATTTTGCCAAGTTGCTTTGCAACTTAAGTCAAATATTATTTCTGAGTTTTAGTTTCGTAGAAAAAATGATTCGTAGAATCAAACAAATTCGGCATGATAAATTTACCTTTTTGAGCACCGTTTTTGTCCATTTCAACTGCACGCTTTTCTGGAAACTGCTGTAAATATGCATCATTTCTTTCCGCATGTACCGTCCAAGAAACTTTCATTCCTATTCGACCACCAGCTATGACAAACGTGTTATTTTCAATTTCAGTTTTAATATACAAATTCGCTGCGCCACCAATTGGGGTTAATTGATAAGAAGGATTTTGATTAATAGCATCAAAATATTCGGGCAATTGAATAATGGCTTCCCCGTTTGCATCAAATGTAGCATTACCTCTATAAATATTTAACACTTCATTGGATTCAATACTAAAATGACGAAGTATCTTGTTTTCAGGATCTAAAGGATGGTCTATCATAAACGTTTTTGTACCTGAAGCACCCAAATCACCACTAGAAAAAACACCATAAGCTCCTGTTACTGCTCCATTGTATCGGTCTTGTCCTATAACGCCAAATCGACCTACACCCGCTACCGCAGCACCATTATTAAACGCACCAATATTATCATAGTTCTGAGCTAAAATGGCGGTACCTGCATTATAATCTGTTTCACCAAGAATAGCAGTTCCCGTATTTGTTTCAACTTTTAATGCGGTTCCATCAACCACTGTATTTCTGATCTCAACAGGTCCAGCTGGAGTAAAAATAAATCTTCCTGCGCCGCTTCCACCTTGATTATAGGCATTATCTAACGTATTTGAAGCAGTACTTTGACCTGCAATAGGAGTCCAGCTTGTACCATTAAAATAGTAGAACCCTGCCGTATTATTCATTTGATAAATCAATAAACCCTGAGTAGGATTAGGAATAGCATTTCGTGCAATTTCTGTCATCCTTGGAACTAAAATACCTTTATCGGGTGCATTGATGTCAAGAATAGCACTATTATCAGGTGCTGTGCCCGTCGTATTTATACTGGTTGAAAGTTCAAAATTATTATGTTGCCCTTTACTTGGATTAGTAATAATAGTTAGACATAGAATTGAAAATAGAATGTAATAATTCATAAATTAGTTTAGTGTGTTTATTAAATCATCCAAATTATAGCTTAAGATGGATATTTCTTATTGGTTCGATATTCCTGCAAAAAGTAGTAGCTTTAATTCAGGAAATCGAATAGGAATTTCATTAGAAAATTGAGTTCTTAAGTCCAGTAAAGTAGTCGTTTTATCATACACTCGAATGACGTTATAATGATCTTCTTTCCAACCGTTAGATACATCTTTTATGTTGATTTTTATTGGTAAAGGGTTTTGGTGGGATTGATAGAATAAATGAATTCCAGCTTCTCCTTTTAGCAATTGATATAATGTATATCCATTTGCAGTAATTAGATGCCTATCTTTTTGTATCGTAAAATCAAGCTCTAATTGCGTTAATAAATGCTCATAATAGTCCATCATAAATTGGATTTCCTTTTCACCACTTCCATGCACACAAGAATGGATCTGAATCTCAATATCGTCCGTTTGATCTGATAAAAATCCATCTGAAAATAGTTGAATAAATTGTACATCCAAATAAGAATCCAAAAATTCTGTTTCCAAGCTATCAAAACGATTAGAACTATACGAATGACTTTCTGTCAATTCCAGCATTGCTTCTTGTTGGAACAATTTATCTTTGATATTTTCTTTGTTTCCTTTACTATAATTGATTGATCGAGGCACTAAATTCGTCACTTTAAACCGCAAGGGAATGGCAGGTCGCTCGGCGTAAAAATTATCTCGAAAACCCAACATTAAGGTTTGTATTCGTTGTTTACAACTACTAATTCGTTCTTTAAATGTATACATTTCCCAATTTAGATCACCTCTTGATGATTCATTGATGGTAATCATATCTGAAGCCGTTTCTTGGTCTTCTTTTCTCCTAATTTGATGTTCAACCTGTTCTAATTGACGTAATAATTGGGTGAAAAATCGTCTTCCTTTCCGTTCATGAGGCAATTCTGGTAACCAACCCGCAGGTAAGGCTTCCGTAAATTGAAGTGTTTGAATAACAGGTGTAAGTTGTTTGTTTTGAATAGAAATTTCGAGAATAATCGGTTCTTCACCTTGTTGCAATAAGAGTTGTTCTGCTGACAGCGTGGTCAAATCTTTCTCAATTTGTCGCTTCAATGCCCGTCCACCCATTTGCGCATTATAACCTCTATTGGCAACCCATTCTAATGCTTCGGAAGAAATATTTAAAATAGTAGAACGACGAACAAATCCATCCCGTTGAAGTAATTCTTTGATTTGTAACCGAGCAATTCCATAAATATGTTCAACACTCAACGGTTTGAAAATGACGATCTTTTCTATTCGATTGATGAACTCTGGACGAAACTGTTTTTCAACCGCTTTACGATAAATCGCTTGTTGATCTTGAATCCGTTTTTCAAAACCGAGCTGCTTGGAAACCTCTTTTGCACCAATATTGGAGGTCATAATAATAATCGTATTCGTAAAATCAACCGTACGACCTAAACTATCTGTCAACCGACCATCATCCAACACCTGCAAGAGTAAATCATGCACTTTGGGATGCGCTTTTTCAATTTCGTCGAGCAAAATAACACCAAAAGGTCGATACCGAACCTTTCCCGTTAATATTCCTTCTGGATGATCGTAACTTCCAATCAATCGCTGTATAGCATATTCGTCAATATACTCATTCATATCGAAACGGAGTAGATAATCTTCGCTTCCAAGCAAGTACTTGGCCAGCACTTTTGCCGCCTGGGTTTTACCTACACCTGTTGGCCCAATGAGCATCAACGAAGCATTAGGTTTATCAGGATGGTTGAGTTTGGCTTTGATTAAATGAATGACATCGCTAAGTGCTTCCACCGCTGCTGGCTGACCAACCAGTTGTTTGGATAAAATGGTTTCTACTTCATGAGGTTCAAACGTAATTCCTGTATCAAAAACCACACTTTTTAAACCACTTAAATAGTTAAATTCTTTCCGTATATCTTCTGCATCAATGGATTGATTCCGATATTTAACAGATAATTTTTCCAATAAATTGAGTATGCTACCAGGTAAAGCTTCTTGCTTCAAATAGTTGCGTTGTATGCTCAAAAGCTGTTTAATAGCTTGAATACTAATTTGACAGTCGTTGTCAGATTCTAGTTTTTTTCTCTTTTCTAGAATTATATTTGTTGTTGTTTCTACATCTGTTTCCGACATCCGAATGACTTGAAATAAATCACTAAAACTTCGATTGATTTCTTGCAATACTTTCCATTCTTCGGGCGTCGCAATCAAAATAACTTGTAAGGTGCGTTTTTCAATATAAGGTTTAAATAAATCAGATAAACCCATATTGTTTTGAGCTGATTTACCAATCCGAGTTAGAGCTACAACATTGTCAATGAGTATTTTATCACTCGTTTTTGAATTCGGGTTTGGCTTTTGTATGAACTCAATAATGGATTCTAAACGCTTTTGCCACATTCCAATGATGCTCATTCCAGAAATTATCTGTGTCGGATCTACATTCCATATTTTGGGAGCATATTTTCCTTTTTCAGAAACATTTTCTTGTTTGTCTTGGAGATAACGATAAACAACCTCTTGAAGTATAGTATGTTTTCCAACACCAGTTTTACCAACTAAAACGATCGGGTTGTTTTCTTTAGAATAGATCAAGTCAAATAAACGAGCGACCATTTTATCTTGAAAATAGGCACGATTTAGTTCATTAGGAAATAAACTATTGAGATCGTAACCCACTTTTTCTACTTCAACTGCACCAATAAATTCACTGTTATCATTAAATGTACTGAAAAACGGGTTTGATTGATTTTTTTCATATTGGAAAGTATCGTATTGTATATTCACCTGTACCTCTACAGTTGAGAGGAATTCTTTTTTATTAGAGAAAAATGGTTCAAATTCAACATCCCGTCCAAACTCTTTTTTATAGGCTTTAAATCGCTGTGTGACAAAGCGATTGAGGCATTCACCAAAATCGTTTTCTTCAACAATAAATATGGCATAATTGAAATTGGGTAAACAAACAAAATGCTTGCCTTGCAACTCGAAAGAAATTGTATTGATTCGTCCCTCAATGAGTTGTTTGCTAATCATATTGGAGTATCGCACCTGTTGAAAATGTAATTTAGGTGCAAACATATACCAACCTAAGTCCGAGAAGTTTTCTCGATTGATTTCAAACCCTTTAAAATAGTATTTGATTTCTTTTTTAAATTGTCGAATTGCCAATTCAAATCGACGATTAGTGGCTATAGGATGTGGAATAAAAGCAGGTTTAATATGAAAAGACGGGCTATCGTTGATAGAAAGCGTTTGGACAATGACAGGTATATTTAGTTTTATGTTTTTCATAAATGGACTCCAAATTACATGTAAAAACCAATATCACCAAAAATGTTAAATCGAAAATAAAATAAACGTTGATTCCCCTATTTTTCGTTTATGAAACATCTATCTTTTTATAGCTTTGAAAACTAACTTAAACAAAACCGAACTGATTTTATGAAATATTTTTTATTCATAATGGTGTTGCTTGTTCATTTAGCTAGACTTGATGCACAGGTTCGTATCGGTTTTCAGGTTGGAGTGAACGACTCAAAAGCCTTTTTACATTTCAACGAGGCTCCCAATGTTTTCGTGCAAAGTAGGTATCCTGTTCCTTTATTGAGTTTATTTGTTCCTGTCGAATTAGAATTGAAACCTCATTTTTCGTTTATTTCTGGATTACAATACGTTGAAGCAGGTAATAATTTATTGTTGAAAACAGATATGTTTACCAATATTGTAAGCAATCGAGTGCAGTTTTTAAAAGTACCTGTCGGTGTAAAACTTGAATTGGATTTAAAATTATTTAGTTTGAATGGTTTGGGCGGAGGTTATGTTTCGAAAATAGTTGGAGTTCGACAAAATGGTGATGTTGAAATAGATGCACCCACTCTTGGACGACCAAATTTTACAAATTTTGATGTTGGGATTTGGGCAGGATGTAGCATTGAACGACTTTTAGCAAATTCGATTAAAATGCACCTTACGTTTAGACGAAATATTGGTTTGAAAAATATCAGTAAAAGTAGGGGAGAAGGCCTATTTATGGATTCTACCGAAACGGCCTTGGGGCTGATATTTCCCTTCAAAAAGAAAACGGTCGTTATTAAAAAAGCTCGGATATGATGTACACAATCCGAGCTTTTTTATTGATAAAATAAAACTGTTAATCGTTTTGTAAAAAGATTGAGTTATCTAAACAAAGTGGTTTCACCTTTAAACTGTCTCGTTGTTCCATCAATTAACAGTACCTCAATATACCAAGCAAAAACGCCTGAGGGTAATGCCTTTCCTTTGTATGTACCATCCCAACCAACAGCTAAGTCATTAATACCAAATCCGCCAGTCTCATGCACTAAACTTCCCCAACGATCATAAATTCGGAAATAATTAACTTGATCTATTTTATTGCTTTCACCGTGAACATGTAGTAAATCATTCAAATTGTCTCCATTGGGAGTAAAGCCAGTTGGAACTAAAACGTTTATTTGACTATTGATGATTAGGTTAATGAAATCACTTCCTGTACATCCATTTTCGTCTGTAACGATTAACTCGTAAGTTTGGCTATTTTGTGCTAGTATTTCAGGATTACTACAGTTCATACAGCTAATCGTACTTGTATCTGAAGTGACCCATGTATAATTTACCTGTCCAATAGTATTTTCAATGATTGGCTCAATTACAACTGAATTTCCTAACGGAATATTCTTATTTTCACCCAAATCTACGATAATCTCTTCTGGATTTTCTAACACAATAGATGATGGTAAACTGGCTACACATCCATTCATATCTTCTACAAATAAAATATAATCATTGGCATCAAGCCCTATAAATGTATTACTCGTTCCAAAATCTTCCCCGTTCATGCTATACAAATATGGACTCGTTCCACCTGTCACATTGATTGTTAAAGCACCATTAGATGCACCAAAACATGAAATATCCGAAACGTCTACAATACCTTCAATAATACCTTCAGGTTCTTCAATAATAACTTCTTCTACCGTTTCACAATTGTTAGCATCTGTTATCGTTAAATTATAAACGCCACCAGTCACATCTAAGATATTTGCAGTATTTGAACCATTTGACCAATTATACTCGTACGGTAATGCCCCGCCTTCTACAGTTGCAAAAATAGAGCCTGTTGACTCACCAAAACAACCTACATTCTCTACATCAAAACTACTTTCAATAATGGTAGATTGTGTGATATTAAAACTGGTATCAATAGAACAATTATTGGTATCAGTTATAGTGACTATATAATTTCCAGGAGAAAGTCCTGAAATATCTTCAGAAATGCTGTTTTCACTCCAATTGTATGTATAATCACCCGTTCCACCTGTAGCGGATAAATCAATTGATCCATTCTCTTCTCCATTACATTCGACAGAAGTTAAATTAGCCTGCGCAGTTATTTCAGTAGGCTCGTTAATAAATGTACTTGCAATTGCCGCACAATCATTACTATCTGTTATGGTAACTTCATACGCTCCGCTTGAAAGTGAAGATATATTGTTTTGATCTGTTCCTACATTCCATTCATACGAAAGCACTCCCGTTCCACCGTTTCCTATGACCGTAGCCGTTCCGTCTGCTAATCCGAAACAAGATATATCAGTTGAATCTATCACAAATGTTATAGCTGGTGGACTATTTACAGTAACACTTTCCATCATTGAACAACCATTATCATCTGTAACAGTGACCATGTATAAATTAGGTTCAAGGTTTACAATACTCGATGTAGTAGAATCATTACTCCATAAATACTGATAAGAATCAGTAACTGTACCGCCTGAAACGGTGATGCTAACAGAACCATCAGATGTATTAAAACAAGTAGCGTCTGTGCTATCTTTAGCGATCATTAATCCTTCAGGATTTGATATTTCATAATTTTCTATTTCAGAACAACCTGCTTCATCCGTAATGGTCAATATGTAGTTTCCTGAACTAATATTTTCAATTTGATTGGTCATTTCACCTGTATTCCACAAATAATTAAGTACACCACTTCCACCCGTTGCTGTGATCTCAATACTAGCATTTGAACCATTAAAACAGGTCAGTGGTGTGATGATACTATCAATTTCTATTGGAAAAGGTGTTGCTAAAGTTACGGTATCAATGTGTTGACAATTATTATTATCTGAAATGGTAACTATATACTCACCTGCAATGATGTCCGTGTTGATGGAATCCGTTGTCATATTATTCCATTCAAATTGATACGGTGCTTGCCCCCCCGAAACCTCAACGGTTACTGAGCCATCGGGAATATTTGGACAACTAACTGCATTCAAAATAAGACCATTTGAAACAATAGAATCTGGTGCTGCTACTTCAAAATCGAGCGTAGATATACAACCTAAATCATCTATTATTTCAATGGTATATGCACCAATAGCTAAGTTTTCAAAAATCCCTGCTGTATTGGTTTCTTCATCTAATGTATAAGAAAAAGGAGCTGTTCCTCCTGTGGTTGAAATACGAACACTACCGTCTTCGCTATCAGGACAACTTACATTATTGATTTCATCTACCTGACTCGTCGAAGGTAAACAATTAATAGAAGTACATTCTAACGATGATGCTGGGCCTTCACCACACTGTCCGACTGCTCGAACTTCAAGTGTTACCGTTTCGCCTAATCCTAAACCATCCACAGTATGAGCATTAGGAGGCATATTTGGGACAATCCAACCTGTTCCATTGACATTAACTTCATACCCAATAGCATTATCAACTGCTTCCCAATCAAAAGAAATTTCACCCGTAACTGAGTTATTACAAGAAATATTTGGTGTTGTTAGATCTTCAACCACAATGACGGTAGTGGAATCCGTAACCGTACAACCATATGTATCTGTTACCGTAACCACATAGGTCGTCGTAACATCAGGATTTAAAGTAGGATTTGGGCAATCTGAACAACTCAACCCATTTGTAGGCGACCAACTGTATGAAATATCATAGGTACTGTTAAAAGAAATGCTCCAACTAAATAATTGCCCGACAGCCGTAGGAGTATCGTCAATCAATAGTAATTGCCAAGTACCATTCGACTTAGTATTTCCATCAAATAAATCTTCTATGTATCCTTCAGGTAAAAATTGACCAGTAAATGGAACGGCACTCGCTGGTGCTTCTGTTTGATTATTGGGTACGATAGCTTGTGAAGCTACTGGCGTAAAACACGTATTCAAATACAAATCGTCCCCTGTTCCGTTTCCTCCATCCGATCCGTTGTCGGTAGTCAATTCTATGAATGTTCCACTAGGACTAACCAAGAAAATATCTAAATCCTCTATCCACGGATGCACGAGACTATCTATACAAACTTGATCTATAATTTCAGCCGTTAAATTTAAAGGAGAAATTCCACTTACTTCAATGGGGGAATAAATCGCCTGATCTACTGGAAAAATAATAGAAGGTGTTGTATTTCTAAAAGTCGGTGGTTCAGGTATCGTTATATTTACAGTTGCATCAAACGCTATACTTTCGTCGGTATCACAAACTATAATGGTATCTTGGAGTATCGGAGGCATCAACTCGTTATCTTTTATACTTACCCAAACCGTATCAACAGTACAAGCATTCTGATGAATAACCAATCCAACGGTTTCTAAAGGTTCAGACATATTATCTTCAATGGGATTGATAAACAAAGAAGTTTGATTAGAACCAGCAGGAATAGTGACGGTATTAGGAATGTTTTCGTAATCAATACCATTTTGAGCGGTTCCAATAATATCGTAGTTAACAACAAAATCGGCATCGTTATCAAACGGGAGTGTAAAGGTGACTTCTGCCGAACCACAACCTTCTGCTGCTGCACCATCAATACCCGTTGTTTCGACTTCTGCAACCATTAATTTTGCACTAAAACTTTTGGCTTCTAAAAATACGGCTGAGTCATATTGTGAATCTCCTTGATCGGCAATAACTAACTTGATCGAATACTCTTCACAAGGAACTACGACTGCTTCTGCAAAGAACACATCTAAATAAGCATCATATACTAGGTTAGTACTGCTTGAATTATCGTTGTAAAACATTTCATTAATGGGTTGACAGGAAGCATCATCAGGGTTGGTACTGTGGACACTATTTATTGCTACGGGTAGATTTGATCCAGGCACAATAGCTAGGTTTTGGCTATTATAACTGCCACCATTAGGATTTGGTCCTGTGATAAAGAACCCAAAAATGTCATTAAAATTTCTACAAGCAAATTCTGGATATTCTTCGGAGGCAAATACATACCTAAACCTTAAGGTATCAGCAGAAGGAATAAACGTAATTTCATATTTAGATAAATTGAAAATATTACTTTCTGCAAGATCATTGATGTCATCGTCCGATGCTGTACTACCATTATCGTCGTCTGAATTTACACTAGCTGGATTATCCGCACCTAAAGAAGCATTTCTAGTCTTAGCATTTCCAGTGGTCATGATTATACCTCGGTCAATACCAATATCGTTGATCGCGTTTTTAAAAAAACCAACAGCACTTTCTGAGCCTTGAAAATCTATATCTGTGATCTGAACGCCTTCTCCAAGCAAAACATCAGTAATCAAGTTATCAACTGTGTATGGTGGATTTTGAGTATCTTGAATTTCAATAACCTGGGCAAAAGTTATATTCAAAAAGCAACTTACCAAAAGTAAAGTCAATAGGTGTCGTAGCCCAATAAATGTTGATCGTTTCATTGGAAAATGGTGGATAGGTGTAAATACCAGATTATTTCTAATCATGTTTGTTCAAAGTTTCTAAGTATGCTGTGACTACCAATAAATGGTATTGGTCAGATGAAATTTTACAGAGCATTACTAAATGTTTATAATCGAAACATTTA
>JAHDFQ010000003.1:64487-87438 GCA_020628085.1 Saprospiraceae bacterium | reverse complement strand
GAAGATCGGGGTATTTGATTGTCTAACAATCGTCTTGGCATTTTTAACATGCTACATTTCAATTCTTGGACAGAATGATTTAGATAAGCATCATTCTGTAATAAATTGTATGCAATATCAATATTTTGAGCATTGACATATTTACGTATAGTTAAGAGACGACTTTTTTGACGGGTCAAACGTTCAATAATTTGAAAAGACAAATTGGTTTGTTGTACAAAGGTCATGGAATCACTTCGTGAAGAACCAAGTTTCTGGTCGAACTGCCTTGCAGAAAATTCTTCCATTTTGTAGCTAATGAATTGTAGACGAGAGTCTATAATTGCTAGAATTTGATTGGTGTGATCAAAATTGGTAATAGGTTTTACGGCATCAATGAGCATAATCATATCGGTTTAATGTGAATAATAAAAATGCAGCTTGTAATGTTATGCCATAATTAAATTTGGGGTGATTTAAAGGGTAATCGAAATATAAGCTACACTTTTAGGGGTACAGTTCATAAAATTTTTATTAATATAATACTGTATCTCCAAAACAAAGTATGGACTCTGATGTTCAATACCCCATAAAAATATTTTCTTTCTAATTTTTAATATTCTAAAAAAAATAATATCTTGCCTTATACAGTGACTGGATTAATTCATTGTATCTGTATTTTTGAATTTATCTAGTACGGTATTATGCGTTTAAAGTAAGCTTTACAAAAGCATCTATATTCGCATTAATACTTTAGTAACGCAAGGAATATTCCAATTATTATTCTATTGCGCATTATTGAATTTTTTTTGAAATCCCTATAAAATAAATCACAATGGCAAAGTCAAGAAGAAAAAGTAAAAAGGCAGCACAGGAAGCAAAAGAAGCAAAGAAATTTTGGCAAGTAGTTGGTGTAGCGACCCTAGTAATGTTGCTACTACTTTTTGTTTTATTTCAAACAATGAATTAAGAAATTCATAAAAAAGGGGGCAAGGTTGCCTCCTTTTCTATGGTCAAACATTTACTTATTTCTTACATAGTTTCTGGTCTAAACGACAAGCTTTATCCAAGTAAGGTTGACCTTTTGCAAGATTGCCACTATCCTTGTATGAAGAGCCTAGATAAAAATTAATGGTTGCATCATTTGGCTCGTATTTCAAGGCTTCCGAAAATTGTTGGATAGCTTTGTCAAATTCACCTTTTCGAGCATATACACTGCCTAGGTTACGGCGTGCATCTACGTATTTTGGATCGAGCTGTACTGCCTTTTCATATACTCGCTGTGCGTTGACTACATCACCTCTTTCAAAATAAATAATTCCCATATTGCTGTACGCTTTTGGACTATTGGGTTTATGCTCTATACTCTTATTATACATTTCTAGCGCCTTATCTTTTTGTTGGACTCGGTAGTAATACAAACCTAGTTGTGCGTAAGCATCATGATATTCTGGATAAATTTCTACTGCTTTTTCAAGTTGATTTTTGGCTTGATCGAACCAAGCCCGTTTCTTCTGTTGATCGGTTTCGTCTAGTCCTTTTTTAGATAATTCTAAACTATAATGATACCTTAATTTTGCACTATTTGGAGCAATTTTAATATCTTCTTTGTATAAACTATAACTGGTATCCCATACTTGGTTTCGGCTGATTGTCTTGGTGCTAAAAGCCATCATTACCACCAAAATGAAAAGCGTTGCATATTTATTTCGCTGAAGTAATTTTGGTATTTGAAGAGCCGACTTTTCCATGTCTATCTTAAATATTTTAAAAAGACCATAGACAAAAGCTATCAAAAAACCGACACTTGGGATATACACAATTCGATCTCCATAGGATGTTCCTATTTTGATAAAAACATTGCTAAGTGGCGCAAAAGTAATTAAGAAAAATAAGATACCAAATGATGCCATATGCTTATCTTTTATTTTCCAAAGCGCAAATACCCCTGCCAAAGTATATAAAATAAGCGTTAAAATCGGTCGCCAATCTGCCCATGTCGTCACAGGAATTTGATTATATCCAAAATCAGAACCTAGTTGATATGGAGCAATAAGATTGAGTAAATATTTTCCTAAAAAGACAAAAGTCATCGCCATTTGATTCATAAATCCATCCGCTGCGAAAATAGCATTATCTAAAAACGAAATAGAATCCCCTACTCCAACACTTCCTACTATTTGGCTACGGATATACATGAATAACGCAGCAGGCAAAACATACAAGATTGATATTTTTAAAATACCTACCATTTTTTCTTTAGTAAAAAAGTATAAAATTAAAGGAAAAATAAAGATAAAGACCACAGCACTTTCTTTTGAAAACAAAGCCAGCCCATACACCGAAATTGAACTAATTAACCAAATGTGTTTACGGGTATTCAGATATTTCCATAAAAGATATATAGCTTTCAAAGAAAAAAATAGCGCAAGTATTTCGTCTAAACTTTTGATATTAGCAACGACTTCCACATGAATAGGATGTACTACAAACAAGGCAGTAACTACTAGAGGAAATAATATAGTTTTGTTAGGTAACAGCTTTCTCAGAACTAGAAATAATAAGCTAGCCGTAAAAGCAAAAAACAACACATTGACTAGATGATATAAAAAGGTATTGTCAGGAGAGATTTCCCAAATAACGGCGAAAATAGTCAGCGTTAAAGGACGATATAAAGAAGCTTGACTGTTCCAAAAACCAAAGCGATAATGCTCTTTCCAAATTGTTGGGATTCCCTCAAGACCTTGTTTGGTCACGTAATTATCTTTAATGGCAGAATAGTCATCCAAAACATATCCGTTTCCGAGCGTGTTGGAGTAAATCAGAAAGGCAAAGACACCTAATATGACGGCGATTAATAAGTTGTTATAGATTGGTTTTGAAGATTTTGGACGTATTTCTTGTTTAACCTTACTCTTTTTTTTCTTGCTCATTTTACCTGTTGTTTTTACAAAAATAAGGAATAATTATAAATCAGAAACCATCAAATTACAACCCCGAATGGCACTGTGATCTATTCGCCCTAAAATTTCAAAACTTTCATCATCATACACTTTTCCAATGTCTTCTGTTTCAATAAATGCACAAGAATCTAGGTTGGCTAAATCAATAATATTGACACCTCCTTTTTTCCCATTTTTTTGATACGAAAACGGATCATTTAACTCTCGAATAAGGATTTTCATGGTTTGGATTGGTTTAAAAATACCATTTCCTTTGGAATAACCTTGAGATAATAGTTCCGTCATGCCATACTCAGAATGTACGTTGTTGACCTGAAAACATTTTTTAAAAACTGCATGTAATGTAGCGCGGGTCATTTCTTTTCGTCGACCTTTCATTCCACCTGTTTCCATGACTATAATGTTCGACAAATCCATTGGAAATTGTTCAGCAAAATCCAATAAGGCAAAACTTACGCCGATCAAAAGACATGGCTGATTTTGCTGTTTTAATTGAACTAATTTATTTTTCAACGCGTCTAAATTATCCAAATAAAATCCGTTGTGTGGATGTCCCGATTCTTGAATAAAATGATTAACCATAGCGACCAACGAAGAATCTTGCCGTTCCAAATAGGAAGGTAGAAGTGCCAAAATGCAGAAATTTTCTAAAGCACCATACTGTTGTTCAAAGCCTTTTTGAGCAATTTTTAAATAGAGATCAGTTGAACGAATATGATGATTAGAACGAACGCTACCCGTTGTTCCACTTGAACCAAAAATGGCTTCTGCCGACCACTCACCCGTTTTAATTTCAAATCGTTTGAATAAATCTATGGGTAAAAAAGGAATATCTTTGATGGATTGGACAGTAGGAATATCAACATTCAAATACTGAATATAAGATTGATAAATAGGATTGTGAATTGCCTGATATTGAAAAACTTGTAATGCAACCTTTTCAAAATCCGTCTGTTCAATATGTTGTACATACTGAATCAATTGTTCCCGACTAATCGTATCTTTAAACATAGAATAAAAGTAGTCAAATTATCGTTATCTCCTAAAAAATGAACCAATGTTACATCGTAAAATTTTCCTTCCTGTTCTTATTGTGATCTGTTCGATGACCGCTTGTATTAGTCCCCCAGAATATGACGATGTGCCTGAGATAGAGTTTATTAGTATCAGTACTGATATAGTTGATGAAGGTTTTCTAGTTCAGCCTGTGGAAATAGTGTTTGGCTTTACAGATGGTGATGGAGATTTGGGTTCAGATACAACCAGAAACATTTTTTTAGTTGACCCTCGAATTGAAGAACCTATCCGATACAGAATTCCTTTTATTGAGCCACAAGGAACCAATAATGGTATTTCTGGTGAAATTACTATAGAATTAACGACATCTGTTCAGTTATGCTGTCTGACTCCCGAAACTCAAATTCCATGTAGTACTCCTTCTCCAAACTTTCCTTTGGATACGATGGTTTATGAACTATATATTTTAGATGAGGCTGGTAATCAAAGTAATACGATTTCCACGACACCTATTATTTTACGTTGTAATCAATAATTTTTTCATCAACCAATTTTCCTCATATATACCCGCAAATTCAAATAATTTAATACCGAATTTGTCAAACCCTTTTTGTTGATAAAACTGTAAAGCTCTTTGGTTTTCTTGCCACACCAGTAGCCAAATAGATTGAAAATAATGGTCTCTAGCATAATTTTCACAAAAACGCAGCATTTCAGCCCCAATTCCTTGTTTATAATAGTTTTTTAGAAGATAAAAGCGCTCTATTTCAAGACTCTTTTCATCTTTAATTGGTTGGGGCGTTCGATCCCAGCGTAATTTGATGTATCCGACAGTTTCTGTATTTTTTCTAACAAAATAGAAAACGGATTGAGCGTTAGAGATTTCTTGTTTTATTTTGCTTATTTGAAATGCATTATTTAAATAAATCTCCATATCTTCAACTTTGGTTTGCTCGCTATAAGCATCTGAAAATGAAGTTTTTCCAATTGCAACCAACTGATCTATTTGATTGTCATTAACTTTGACAAATGAAATTTCCATATCAAGCTCTATATTATTTTAAATTTAATCGTAAAATATATTTCTATGAAAACCAAAACCTGTTTCCATTATTTTTCGTTGTTTTGTGTACTTCTGATACTGCATGCTTGTGGTGGTGAATCTACAACATCTACTCCAGAAGATTCAACAATTAAACAAAGTAATATGTACGAAAAAATAAATACTAAAACGCCTGCTCCTAAGAAAGTAGCGAAAGAAATGACGATTCATGGTGATACACGTGTGGATAATTATTTCTGGATGCGATTATCTGACGAGCAAAAAAATGCTGAAACACCTGATGAACAAACACAAGAAGTTTTAGATTATTTGAATGCTGAAAACGATTATACAACAGAAATGCTTAGTCATACCAAAGATTTCCAAGAAGAACTATTTGAGGAGATAAAAGGAAGAATCAAGCAAACGGATCAGTCTGTTCCTTATAAATTAAATGGCTACTACTATATCACTCGCTATGAAGAAGGCAAAGAATATCCGATTCATAGTCGTAAAAAAGGCTCTTTGGATGCCGAAGAAGAAATCATGTTAGATGTGAATGTGTTAGCAGAGCCTTATGATTATTACGCTGTTGCTGGTCGATCTGTGAGTACAGATAATACTATTTTGGCTTATGGTGAGGATACATTGAGTCGTCGAATTTATACCGTCAAGTTTAAAAACTTAAAAACGGGAGAAATGCTAAAAGACGAAATTCCAAACACAAACGGTGGTGTTGTTTGGGCAAACGATAATAAAACAGTTTTTTATACAGTAAAGGATGCAGCCCTTCGTTCTTACAAAATTTTCAAGCACACTTTAGGTACAGATGCGACAAAAGATGAAGAGGTGTATCATGAAAAAGATGAAACCTACGGTACTTTTGTCTACAAATCGAAGTCAAAAAAGTATTTGATAATCGGTTCATATTCTACCCTAGCAACCGAATATCGAATTTTAGAAGCGGATAATCCAAATGGGACATTTAGAGTTTTTCAAGAAAGAGATTATCCCAACAAACTAGAATATGGAATTACCCATTATGGTGATAAATTTTACATCCGAACCAATATGGATGCGCCGAACTACCGTTTGATGGAAACCCCAGAAAATGCGACTTCAAAAGATAACTGGAAAGAAGTGATTGCCCACCGCCCTGATGTATTGCTAGAAGGTGTAGATGTTTTTAAAGATCATTTAGTACTGTCTGAAAGAATCAAAGGAATTTCTCAATTACGCATCATTCCTAATGAGGGTAAAGAACATTATATAGATTTTGGTGAAGATAGTTTCTTAGCATACACTTCTGCAAATCCAGAATTTGATACGGATATTTTAAGGATTGGCTACACCTCTATGACCACACCTCGTTCTACATTCGATTATAATATGAATACGAAGGATATGGAGCTGCTAAAAGAACAAGAAATTGTAGGTGGATATGACAAATCGGAATATCAATCCGAGCGTTTGTATGCAACTGCAAAAGACGGTACGAAAATTCCGATATCTATGGTGTATAAAAAAGGTATCAAAAAAGATGGTTCTAACCCGACGCTCTTGTATGCTTATGGATCGTATGGTGCTTCTATGGAACCTACTTTTAGTTCCGTTCGATTGAGTTTACTAGATCGTGGTTTTGTGTATGCAATTGCGCATATCCGTGGTGGTGAAGAAATGGGACGTCACTGGTATGAAGATGGAAAACTACTCAAAAAGAAAAATACGTTTACCGATTTCATTGATTCTGGAGAGTTTTTAATTGAACAAAAGTTTACAACGAGCGACAATTTATTTGCTATGGGTGGAAGTGCAGGCGGACTTTTGATGGGTGCTGTGGTAAATATGCGTCCTGATCTTTGGAAAGGAGTCATTGCTGCCGTTCCATTTGTAGACGTTGTTTCAACCATGTTGGACGAGAGTATTCCATTGACAACAGGTGAATTTGACGAATGGGGAAATCCTAAAGACGAAGAATATTACCACTATATTAAATCGTATTCACCTTATGATAATGTAGAAGCGAAAGAGTATCCTGCGATGTTAGTCACTACTGGTTTACACGATTCACAAGTACAGTATTGGGAGCCTGCTAAGTGGGTTGCTAAATTACGAGAACTTAAAACGGATAATAATCCGCTTCTTCTACATACTAATATGGAAGCAGGGCATGGAGGGGCTTCTGGGCGTTTTAAACGTTTTAAAGAGACTGCTTTAGAGTATGCTTTCTTATTAGACTTGGCTGGTAAGAGTGAGATTAAGAATTAAACATTTCACTTAAATGTGTTAAAAAAAAAAGAGACTTCAAATATATATTTGAAGTCTCTTTTTTTTAGCATTTACAATAGCTTATCAATTTTTCTACTCACTAATTCATCAAGGTTACATCACCAGAATACTGGCGAATACTGCCGTTCAATAAACGAACTTCAAAATAATAAACATAAACGCCAGTCTGAAGATTCTGATTTCGGAAGCGACCGTCCCATCCAATACGACTATTAGGTTCAAAATTATTGGATTCAAAAACTTGATTACCCCACCGATCATATATTTTCATGGTAATGATTTCTTGAACATAATTTTCTTTAGAATATAGCTGAAATATATCATTAACGGCATCATTATTCAAGGGTGAAAAAGCATTTGGAATGAATACTCGATCTTCATCAATGATTTGAAAAATAATATTGGCGGAAGCTTGACAACCATTTTGATCCATAATGGTGAGTTCATAAGCACTATTGTTCATGGCTAAAATAGTCGGATTTAAACAGGTATCGCAACTCAAACCTGTACTTGGAAACCATCGGATGGAGTCAATTTGATTAGGTAAAATATTAGTTTGAGGTTGTAACGTATAATTATCTCCAAGTTCAAGTGTCACACTTGGTTCGAGATTAAGATCAGGCTGATTTCCTTCAGGTAACGTAAACAAGGTATTAAATTCACAACCATTCATATCTTGAACAACTAAATCATACGCACCTGCCTGTAATGACTCAAAGTTATTGACATTATAAAAATTATTTCCCCCATCAATCGAGTAAATATAAGGCGCTTCTCCTCCTTCGATTTCAGAAAACTCAATGCTTCCCATATCTCCTTTACATAACGGATCAATAGAATTAGCAGCAATAAAGGTCGGATAATTTGTATTTTCTGTTACCAAAATATTTTCAGAAGCCGTACAACCATTTTCTATTTGTGTCGCAATAAAGGTATACAAACCAGCCTCGGACGTTTCATAAATAGGCTCATTTTCAGATTCCATGGTTTGTTCGTCTTTCAGCCAATTTATATTTACAGATTCTGTAGAATTTACAATAGCTTCCAAAAATACTTCCGTCGTGCTACATGTCAATTCTTGGTCTTCCCCAGCAGTAACAATTGGTGGTTCTGTGTCTTCTAAAACTTCGTGTATCAATTGATTGTCGCAACCGTTATCTAGATCCATCAGTTCCAGTGCGTACATACCTGCTTCGGTAACGAATAAAGTAGGTGCATTCGTTTCTGCAATTTGATTTCCATAAACATCAAACCACCTAAAATCTAGGTTTTCAGACTGTAAATTAACTGCTTGAATCAAGGCATTCGTTTTAACGCAAGTCAACATACCGTCATCCATCAATTCACCTTGTGGTGGTGTAATATCTTGATTTACAGTAATACTATCTATTGAAATACAGCCATTATCTGAATTTTCAACCGTTAAATAATAGGTTCCTATTTCGTTGGTCACAATAGACAAAGAGTGCTCACCCGATAGTATATTTCCATCGGGCGAACTCCATACATACGTGTTATACAAAGTATCATTTTCCACAAATCCTTCAATATTTGATGTTGTATTTACACATGTCAACATATCAGGTTCGTTCAACGCAATGATTGGATACTCAATTTGATTTTCGACGGTATATGCTTGAATTTGCGTACATCCTAACCCGTCTGTAATTGTCACTTGATACGTTTCTGGTGGTAAATTTTGATTAATAAAGTCGGTAGAACTATTATTCCAATTGACCGTAAATGGCTCATATGCACCATCTACACTTAAAATAATTTGACCCAACCCATTATTGGTACAATTGGCAACTTCAACGATGTCGTTAGCTCGAATTTCAGAAACTTGCACCGTTGCTGATCCAGAAGATTCACCTACACAGGCTTCATTTTCAATGTTTGCTATAGTATAAATTCCTTCCGAATCGACTTCATACTCATACACAGGAGTTGTTACTTCTATCGTATTTTGTAAAACACCATCTTTATTAATTCCAATATTCCAAGGTGCATTACCTGTCAAATTAATGGTAATGAATTGACTTTCATTATTTTCACAAATAGAAACTTCGCCATTCATTTCAGCAGTGGGCAATTCGGAAACATGAATGTCATAGGCAGCCGATTTTGTGTTTCCACACACATCCGTAACAGTCACGGAAATGGTCTCATCTTCAATTGCCATCAACTCAATATCTTGCGATACTGATCCATCGCTCCAAATGTATTCTAATGGATAATCATTAGATAAAATTAGTGGATCAATGAGTATATTCTCGTTTTGACAACTATTAAAATCTGTTTCTAATAATTCAATTTCTGGAATTTCAGTAATAATTAATTCTGTATCTGAAATCGTGCAAGAACATGCGTTATCAATTTGAATAATCAAACTTTCTTCACCTTCTATGATCGCATCTGGAAGAATCATAACGGGTAAAATAACTTGCATTGCACCCGAAGGAATCGTCACTGAATTAGGCAGTGCTTCAAAATCTACATTTTCAGTAGCTGTACTTAATGGGCTTAATTCAAAATTAATTTCGATAGGTTCATCCAATTCCTCAGACGTTCGTTCGAAAATAAAATAAGCATCATCACAAGTCTCAAACACTACATTTGAATTTGTAATATCGGATTGAGCTGCAGCCGTAGCCGTTCCACCTGCATTAAAACTATTGGCTTTTAAAAAAACCGCAGAATCATAAATCCCATCTTCACCATCGGCAATCGTCATTCTAATATGATAGGTTTCACATGGAATAACAGAAGTTGAAGCCGTTAATAAAGTAGTAAATCCATCAAATTCTATGGTATTTAAAGCAACTGCTTCAGAGGGTTTTCCACAAAAAGCAGCATTAAAAGGTAGTTCATTGGGAACATAATATTCTTCGTTAGTAAAATGATTGATCGTATTAATTGAAACCGCCGTATTGGTATTAGGCAGCACAGCTAGATTTTTTGCATTATTTTGAAATGTTCCGTTGATACCTGGTCCGCTAATAAAAAAGCCAAAAATATCATTGTATTCATCTCCTGCAAATTCACAATATTCTTCGGAAGCAAAAGCATATTCAAACGAAATTTGGTCGGAAGTAGGCGTAAAATCAAATTCTAAAATGGCTTGATCTTTAATTTTATTCGTCGCTCCATCTACTAATGTAAACAAATCAGGATCATATGAATTGGTACCGTGATTACTACTTCTAGCATTACTTTCATTTGGGCCAACGACATTTTCAGCACGTCCAGAAGTAAGGATTATTCCTTCATCAATACCGATCGAACTCATACCATTTGAAAATTTTCCTTTCGCCAAATCGACGCCATCAAACTCAATATTTTCAACGTCAAAACATCCACCCGTTATAAATACATCTTGAATGAGTTCCGTTGCTGATAGGGTTAGATCAACTGTAATCCCCATTTGAGCATTTCTTCTCTTAACAATTTGATCTGCTTTTTGAGCTTGCTTGTTCCGATATTGTTGTTTATCATTTATTTTTTGTGATAATTCTTGTCCGATAGAGACACCCCAAAATTGAATCATACCAATAACAAAGAGTACAAGTTTTTTCATGGATTTTCGGTTTATAGGTTTCTGATTATTTTCATTTTAAGCTACATAAGCACATTCAAAACATGTAAAAACACATTTTAAAATAGTAGTAGCCATAAAATTTACCGCATGAATTGCTTTGCTTCTATTTTACAAATAGAAAAAATGAGACAATCAAGTTGTCGAAAGGGTGTGTGAATATCTTTTAGTTGGAGAACGTAACAGAGAATATTAATTTACAAAAGTAATATCACCGTGTTTAAAAACTGCAAAAAGGATTTGTGTGTGAAGTTGAACAAATGTATATAAATAAATCTAAGATTCAAAAAAATGCTGTTTTTTTTATTTAACCCTATGTTGAATTTGCGTTATATTTAGTTTTTGAGTAATTTACGTAAATATGAAACAAAAAGAACAAAAGAGCTATCCATCCTACCTTTTCTATTAGACCATTAGTTTATTTCAAATAATTTTATTTTAATTTAGAAAATGAAGATTGTCTAACTCAAAATCTATAAAATTATGAACTACTTTTACCTATTCATTATCAGAATAACTTTACTTTTTATTTCATTCTTTTACTCGTCCCTAATTTTTGGACAAACCGACATCATACTTAATATCAATAACCCACAAAGTATAGCTGGAGAATATGACGTTCGTGTAGGTACATTTGGTGCTTCAATATGTGACGCCTTTAATATCTTAAATAAAGATATAGAACTTGCACATGATATTTTAATACCTCAAAGTGATGCTTGTTCCTCGGTGGTTAACAATTTATCAAATAAAATAGCATTGATTGATAGGGGTAATTGCGACTTTTCGGAAAAATCCTTTCATGCACAACAAGCGGGTGCAATTGCTGCAATAATCTGTAATAACCAATCTAATCAAGGGTTATTAACCATGTCACCTGGGATGATGGCTAATAGTGTCACAATACCCAGTGTATTTATGAGTAAAGAAGATTGTGATCTAATCAAAATTGAATTAAATAATGGTTTAAATGGTGACTTGATTTTTATGCCCCCTTCATCATCTCCTAATGGTGTAATTGTTTGGGGGAATAACGGCGAAGGTGAATTTAATGGAGGTTTAGGACAATGGACTACGAATGATATTTCATGTGGTAACTCAACTGCTACTTCAAATCTATGGGATTGGGATGCGGAAGGTAAAATTGAAGGTGGCTGTGGTGATTCAAGAATAAGTGCACCAACAGCTTGTAATGGTGCGATGGGTTTTTCATCTGATTTCTTAGATAACGGTGGAGCCTTTTGTGGGCAAGGAAGTGGTTCTTGTAGTGCAATGCAAATTGGCGAACTCATCTCACCAATTATTGATTTATCAAATGTGGCTTCAAATTCAGATATTTTTATCAATTGGTGGCAAAATGTCAGGCAATTTGATAGTTCATTTTTTGTTTCTTATACATTAGATGGAGGAATTACTTGGAACGATATTCCCATCAATACAAATCTTGTGACAAACGATCCAGTAACCAATGAAGAAAAGAATATTTTATTACCTAATGTTATAGGAAATCAAATACAAGTAAAATTTCGATATGAAGCCAATTACTATTTTTGGATTATTGATGATATTCGGCTTATTGAAGTCCCTTTTTGTGGGTCATACAATGGGCAATTGATTAATTTGGGAAATTAATTCCTTACCCATAAATCATCTTTTTCATCGTGGCATACATCGCCATTCCGTTACCTGCTAAATGATCCAATCCATCCACATAAAGTGTTGTTCCACTGGTGTATGCCGATAGTGGACAGGAATAAAACATGACCGTATTGGCGACCTCTTTTACCGTACCGAAACGTTTCATCAAATTAGCTTTACGAGCTTCATCAAAGAAAGCTTTTATCTGATCTGGATACGTTTCTAAACCCGATGATTCAATGATTCCAGGAGCGACTGCATTGACTCGGATATTGTATTCCGCCCATTCTTGTGCTAATGTCTTCGTTAAATTCTCTACACCAGCCCGTGCAGCTCCCGTATGTGCCATACCTGGGAATCCACGAAAAACATTCGCAATTATATTGACGATATTTCCGTGTTTTTGAGGAATAAAAAACGTTTTTGCCATTTGTTGCGACATATAAAATGTACCGTTTAAATTATTATTGATAACGGCTGCCCATCCTTTAGGATTGATGAGTTCAGCGGGTGCTGGAAATTGTCCACCCGCATTGTTTACCAAAATATCTAATCGACTATGATTCGTTTTTATATAGTCAGCAAGTGCTTCAACCTCATCGACATTACGAATATTGCATGCCTTGTAATCGCATTTTAACGCTGCCGCAGCTTCTGCTAGTTGTTCCTCTTTGCGAGATGCTATTATGACCGTTGCACCCAAATCTATATATTGTTCTGCGATAGCATAACCTATTCCGCTTCGGCCTCCCGTTACGAGAACGATTTTATCTTTAAATAAATCTTTTTGGTACATAATGGATCATTTTTGAATCGCTCGTTCAATTTCTTTATAAATATCAAGCAGTTTGATTTCTTCGTTTTCCCAACAGAAAATTGCTGCTGCTTTGTTACAATTATCTTTCAGCTTTTTATAAAAAGAATCGTCCATCATTAATGTATTGATGGCTTTTAATAACGTTTTGGTTTCCAAATCATCTACTAAAATAGCGACTTCATAAGCCCTATTGATCCGTTGATATTCGGGAAAGCCAATATGAATAGCAGGCAAATTAGCTTGGATATAATCAAACGTTTTATTGGCTAAAGAATAGTAATAACTTTGACCTTTATTTTCTAATAAATTGATACCAATGTATGCTTTTTTTGTCAATTCAGGTAAGTCTTCAGGTAATACAAAACCTAAAAAACGAACTCTATGTTCAAGGTTTAATGCGCTGACTTGGTCACGTAAAGTTTGAGATAAATCCCCCTCTCCTGCTAACCAAAACTGAGCATTTTCAACGTATTGCATGGCACTTATCATGGATTCCAATCCTCGTCCCTCATTTAGCGCACCCTGATATAAGAAAATTTTGTCTGAGGAATTATTTTTTAAAAAGGAGTGTTTTTGATTTTGTCTATAATTTACGTTACGAATTGTGGAAAAAACAACCCCATATTGTTGTTCAAAAATTTCTGCTAAGGATTCACCGACAGTATAACAATACTTAATTTTAGGAATCGTGAGGTCGGCGACCCAAGACCAGATCCGTTGAGTAACAGGACGTTGTATCACTTCTGGTAGTTCTGTAAAATATTCATGTGCATCATATACTTGAACTCGATTTCGGAGCTTACAAAACATAAAGCCTGCCAAAATTGTGTCCAAATCGACTGAACAAATCACATCTGTTTTTTGAAAAAAGAGATAGAAAAACAGACGAATATTATATTCTATGTAGAATAATTTTCCCTTATTGAAGAAGCATTTTAAGCGTTTTTGTTGGAATAATTGAGGTATGATTGGTTTTGAATGTGGTAGAATGCGTCCAACTAATTCAACTTTATAACCTGCTCTGGCTAGGCTTGTGCAAATTCGAATCATACGCTGATCGTAAGTCAAGTCATTAATGACAGTAGCTATGATTTTCATGCGCTCCAGATCAGTTTATCGTCTTCCAATTGAAGGATTTCTTCATCTAACAAATATTCCAATGTTTGAGTGACTTTACCTTGACGTTTAGCACCGAACGAGTCTACCACTTCATTAATGGTTAGTTTTTCACGTTTTAATAGTAATTGAATTTTGGTTTTGTAGCGTTGATAATCTTCTTCGGATAAAATTTCAGATTTATGTTTTAAACAAACATCACACACACCACAATCTCTCGATTTTTCACCAAAATATAACAATAATTGTTTGGAACGACAGACTCGTTCCTCGGCATATTCTATGGCCTTTTGTATACGGAATTGATGCCTTTTTTTGCGGAATGCGTATAATTCTTGATCTATCGTCAAATTATGAGCGTCTACTCTTTCCTCTAACAATGTCATTTGAGGTTTATCTTTCATAGGACGATAAGCAATCATACCATCTTGCTGTAATACTTTAAATCCATTACGTAGATCGGTTCTTGAAATCTTCAAAACATTGCATAATTGACGCTCATTGATATTTACAAAATCATTAAAACTACCATGCGTTGATCGTAAAATGGCCTTGACCAATACATCCATTTTTTTATTACGTAATTGATAATCGTACAATTCATCTTTACGAACAATAATTTTCAAGCTTGGAGGAATGAATATAGATTCCGAGACAGTCAACCAACCACTTTGCTCTAAAATTTTCAATGCATTATATGTTGTTAAAATATCGAAACTATATTTTTGAATAAACTCCATTATATCAAAGTCGAAAGTCTCTCCCATTCCACCACCGACAGCTAGCTGAAAATAGCTTCCTAAAGCCTGATAAACCCGCTTGATTTCTTTAATAGGTGGAAATGATTTTTCAGTGCTTTTTTCTAAATTTTTCCGATCTAACTGGTTGTATAAAAGTACAGCAAATGCTTTTTGTTCGTCACGTCCACCACGTCCAGCTTCCTGAAAATAGGCCTCTAAACTATCAGGTAAATCCAAATGTACTACCGTCCGAACATCTGATTTGTCAATGCCCATACCAAAAGCATTGGTTGACACCATGATCCGTATTTTATCATCAATCCAGTCTGCCTGTTTACGATTTCGATCGACCGATTTTAGTCCTGCATGATAGTAATCTGCCGAAATATTATTTTTTTGTAAAATGTGAGCTATTTGTTTGGTTTTCCGACGATTGCGAACATACACTACCCCACTCCCTTTAACTTTAGTAACAATATCAACGAGTTTGGCTTCCTTATTTTCTTCTTCCAAAACCACATATGCTAGATTAGATCGACTAAAACTTTTTTGGAAAACTTGACCATTTCTGAACTCTAATTTGGTTTGAATATCTTCTACAACTTCCTGTGTTGCAGTAGCAGTTAAAGCGATAAAATGAACATTTGGAAGCGTTTCTCGAATTTCTGCAATGGTTAAATAAGCCGGTCGAAAGTCATAGCCCCATTGAGAAATACAGTGCGCTTCATCAATAGCAACGAAATTAAGATTCATACGGCGAATACGCTCCATCGCCAAGTCCGTAGTCAATCGTTCAGGTGAGATATAGAGGAGTTTGACATCACCAAAAATACAATTATCAAAAATTCTATCAATTTCTCGATAAGGCATACCCGAATAAATGGCTTCCGCCTTAATATTCCGTTTTTTTAGATTATCTACCTGATCTTTCATTAAAGCAATCAAGGGCGAAATGACAACGGTAATACCATCCATACAAAGCGAAGGAATCTGAAAACAGATGGATTTCCCACCACCCGTTGGCAATAAAGCAAGGGTGTCCTGTTTATCCAAAACCGATTGAATAATTTCCTCTTGCATTGGGCGAAAACCATCGTATCCCCAATATTGTTTTAATATTTGAACAGGATCTTTCAGAATCTAATTTTTAGTTTTAACTCACAATCAAGCCATCTGCCATAACCAATGTTCGATCACTCATTGCTGCCAAAGTATCGTTATGCGTGACAATCACAAAGGTTTGATTAAAATCGTCCCGAAGTTTGAATAATAATTCATGTAGTTCTTTGGATGATGTAGAATCTAGATTTCCAGAGGGTTCATCTGCAAAAACTACTTTTGGATGATTCATCAAAGCTCTTGCAACTGCAACCCGTTGTTGTTCTCCACCTGATAACTGAGAAGGTTTATGATCTAACCTTCCACCCAGACCCAAATAATCGAGCAATTCTTTTGCCCTCGCTTTGGCTTTTGTTTCGGATTGTTTTTGAATAAATGCAGGAATACAAACATTTTCAAGGGCATTAAATTCAGGTAGTAGGTGATGAAATTGAAAAATAAACCCAATATTTGTATTTCTAAAAGCAGCCAAGGCCTTTGGGTTTAGATTGCTGATACGCTGATCGTTGATAATCAGTTCCCCTTCATCGGCATGATCCAACGTTCCTAGTATGTGTAATAAAGTACTTTTTCCAGCACCAGATTTTCCAACAATAGAAACGACTTCCCCCGTTTTAATAGAAAGGTCGAATCCTTTTAATACCTGCAATTTCCCGTAGGATTTTTTTATATTTTTGACTTGGATCATATAAATTTCCTAAATTTCAAAGTCTAAGTTATAAACTTTAATCTAACTTAAATTATTACTTTTGATGTGTAATTAAGTAGTTTGTCAGTAAAATTAGTACAAAACAAATCTATTAATCCGCCAAAAAATCCCCGCCTGCGTCGGGCAGGGTTCGCGAGCCCTCGGGGTTAATTTCTTACTCTTTTTATGACGGCAGATTTTTTTGTACAAGTAATTTTGACTGACTACTTATCATAAATCATACATCTATTTTGATGTTATAGAACAGCTAAACTAATCATTTTTTCGTTTTGAAAAAACAAAATGTTATTATCCACAAATCATTACAAGATGCAGAGGTGTTTGTAGCAGGCGATAAAACCTTACTGAGTGAGATTTTACATCCTGACAACGATTTAATTAATTTGCCATATAGCATGGCTCATGCTCGAATATTGGCTGGTAATGCTTCTGTTCCACATGTTTTAAAATCTACAGAAACATATTTTTTCTTAGAAGGCAAAGGAACGATGCAAATTGGAGAAAAAGAGATTTTAATTCAAAAAGGAGACTTAGTCGTCGTACCACCGCTTGAAAATCAATATGTTACTAATACTGGATCAGAAGATTTAGTTTTTTTATGTATTGTTTCACCAAAGTGGAAAGCAGAAGATGAAATTATTTTTGACAAAAAATAAGCAGTAAACGGAAACGATTTTGTATTATTGCATATCAACTACTACATTTGTAAGCCTATTATTTATTAAAAGTTTAAAGTTTCAGTCTATAGAAGAAAATCTACACTTGAATTAAAGATGGTTGACTAAAGTCAATTGGTATATTAAATACTTATGATTTTTAACCAATTCTATTCAAAAAAATTTAATGCAGTATATTCAATTGACTCCTGACGTCAATTAAAACGAGACAATAGCTTTAAACTATATTATCATATGAAGATTCTTCAACTTTGTAAAAAATTTCCTTTTCCCTTAAAAGATGGTGAATCTATCGCAGTTACTTATTTAAGCAAGGCTCTAAATGAATTAGGTTGTGAAATGACGCTTTTGGCGATGAATACGTCCAAGCACTATTTCAATCCAAGGAATCTTCCAGAATGCTTCGATCACTATACTTCCGTTCATACCGTAAATGTTGATAATACTGTAAAGCCATTAGCTGCTTTTGCAAATCTTTTTTCTAAAGATTCTTATCATATTGAACGTTTTATTTCCAATGAATTTGAAGAAAAGCTAATTGCGTTACTTCAAGAGAATAATTTTGATGTCATTCAATTAGAGACTTTATATTTAACACCTTATATTGATACTATTCGTCGATATTCAAATGCGACAATTTCTCTGCGAGCACACAATGTAGAGCATGAAATTTGGGAACGAGTGACTAAACACACATCATTTTTACCTAAAAAATGGTATTTGAATCACTTAACGAAAAAATTGAAACGCTTTGAATTGGAACATTTAAGTCAATTCGATTTATTAGTGCCTATCACCGAAAAGGATTTAAATACGTTTAAATCTTTTGGTTTTGATAATAAAGCAGTGGTTACACCAATCGGTTTGGAGACCAAAAACTATATTCCAGATAATCAATCGTACAAAAAAGATATTTCTTTATCCTTCATCGGATCACTAGATTGGATGCCGAATTTGGAAGGGATTAAGTGGTTTCTGGATCATATTTGGGATAATCTGAATGTTCAATATCCTAATTTAAAGCTACATATTGCGGGTCGAAACACTCCCAGTTGGCTCAAAAAACTTAATAAAAATAACGTTGTTGTTCATGGAGAAGTCAATGATGCCCACGAGTTTATCAACGATCACTCTGTAATGATTGTGCCACTTCATGCTGGAAGTGGGATGCGAGCTAAAATCCTAGAAGGTATGGCATTAGGTAAGGTAGTGATTACAACAACTCTAGGTTTGGAAGGCATTGAAGCAGAGCATAAGAAAGAAGTTTTGGTCGCTGATACTGCCAAGGAATTTCAACAATGTATTGATTTTTGTTATCAAAGCAACGGATCTTTGGGCAAAATTGGTCAAAATGCCCTGTCTTTAACTCAGGAAAAATATGATAACATTGAAACGGCTAAACACCTAATGGCATCGTACAAATCTATCGTGCAACCAATGCAACCAACTCAACCTGTGACTTTAGTAAAGTAAATGTATGGTGTGGCTCTTTTTATACATTGTTTTTGGAATAAGTGCCGCTGCCCTACTACATTCGTATATTTTCTACCCTATCTTACTTCGACAATTAGCAAAACATACAAGAACTAACCGTACAACTTATTCATCAACCGATCAATTGCCTATTATTTCCGTTTTAATGGCGGTGTATAATGAGGAAAAGGTCATTCGTCAGAAAATGGAATCGCTCATTCATTCTGACTATCCTAAAAAAAACATCCATATTTATATTGGTTCAGATAATTCAAATGATGCTACCAATTCGATACTATCTGAATATGAATCGAAACTCCACAATTTACATTTTTTTCCATACAACAATAGAAATGGCAAACCTGAAATTATCAATAAACTATCCTTAGAATGTTTTAAAAATACGCCACAGCAAAGTGATCATATTTTATTATTAACCGATGCAAGCGTAATTTTAGAAAAAAATACAATTCAAAACTTAGTACAATATTTTATTGATCCGAACATTTCGATAGTAGATTCTAATATGCTGCATGTTGGGATGCAACAGGAAGGTATTTCAAAATCAGAAAATCAGTATATTTCTTCAGAAGTCTATTTAAAACACTGGGAAGGGCAAGTTTGGGGTAAGATGATGGGGCCTTTCGGTGGTTGTTATGCCTTACGATCTACCTATTTTACGCCTGTTCCACCCAATTTTTTGGTAGATGATTTTTACATTGCAATGAACGCCTTAGAACAAGACACCCTAGCAATCAATAGTCTTGAAGCTGTATGTTACGAATCTGTTTCACATGAAATGGCAGAAGAATATCGTCGAAAATCTCGTATTTCTGCTGGAAATTTTCAAAACTTACATACTTTTCGTCATGTACTCAACTTAACGACTCCCATTGGTTTTGCTTTTTTTTCACATAAAGTACTCCGTTGGCTTGGACCAATTTTCATCTTATTGATGCTTACTAGCAGTCTAATACTAGGTTTAAACGGCAACTATTTTTTTATGCTGTTGTTCTATTGTCAAATATTTGGATTATTTGGGATACCATTACTAGATTTTATCTTAAAATCTCTGAATATTCATGTACTTTTGTTGCGTAACATTAGTTACTTTAATTATATGAATTTAGCCTTATTGCATGGCTTTTTTAATTACATAAAAGGAATTCAATCAAATGTCTGGGAACCACCAAAGCGAAACCATCACGGCGACACAACTTAATACGATAGAAGAAGCTATTCAAGATATTAAAGATGGCAAAGTAATTATCGTTGTAGACGATGAAGATAGAGAAAATGAAGGTGATTTTATTTGTGCGGCTGAATGTGTTACGCCTGAAATCATCAACTTCATGGCAACGCATGGTCGTGGATTGATCTGTTCGCCTATTGATGAAAAACGAGCCGATGAATTGGAACTTAATATGATGGTTTCTAATAATACAGCTTTGCATGAAACGGCATTTACCGTTTCTATTGATTTAGTAGGACAAGGTTGTAGTACAGGTATATCTGCTTATGATCGAGCGACTGGAATCCGAGCATTAGTAAACCCTCGGACGCAAGCATCAGATTTTGCTCGACCTGGACATATTTTTCCATTAAGAGCTAAAACGGGTGGTGTTTTACGTCGAACGGGACATACAGAAGCGGCTATTGACTTAGCTAAGTTGGCTGGCTTCTCTCCTGCTGGTGTTTTGGTAGAAATTTTAAATGAAGATGGTACAATGGCTCGAATGCCACAATTGGCAAAAATTGCAGAGCGTTTTAATTTAAAAATCATTTCTATTAAAGATTTAGTGGAATATCGAATGCGAACAGAACGGATTGTTAAACACGAACTATCCGTTAGAATAGATACCAAATATGGTCCATTTGAGGTTAGTGCATACAAGCAAATAACGACGGGTGAAACCCATTTGGCTATTAAAAAAGGATATTGGAGTCCTGATGAACCCGTCTTAGTTCGAGTACATTCGTCCTCTGAAACAGGTGATGTTATCGGTGCTTTGTTCAAAGGATATGGAAATCAACTACAACAATCTTTAGAAAAAATAGCTGCTGCTGATAAAGGACTGCTATTGTATATGCGCCATGAAGAAAATACAGGCGATTTGATTCAAACCTTAAAATCCATGGAATTGATTCAAGGTGAAACTATCCAAGATCAACAATCTATGGAAAAAGAACAACGTGATTTTGGTGTTGGAGCACAAATTTTACGAGATTTAGGTATTACCAAAATGAAATTGATTACCAATAACCCTAAAAGAAGAATTGGGTTAATCGGTTATGGATTAGAAGTTGTTGAATATATTGATTTGTAAATCATCTGTAATTTTGAATTAGAATATTTAAAAAATAGGTTATGGTAAAGTATCATAACCTATTTTTGTTTCACAATAAACAAGTTCACCACAACTAAGATACGTATGCTTCACACCATTGATGTCAACTTTTTAGGAACAGAAAATTCTATTGCTTGCTATCTTTTAGAATCAGAAGATGGGCCAATTTTATTTGAAACAGGGCCGCATTCAACTTATTCAACGCTAATAGAAAAAATAAAAGCTATTGGAGTCAACCCCAGTGACATCAAGCATGTCTTTATTACGCATATTCATCTCGATCATGCAGGTGCGGCATGGGCTTTCGCAGAAAAAGGTGCAATTATTTATCTACATCCGTTCGGCTTTGACCATATGAATGACCCTAGCAAACTGATGTCGTCCGCCAAAAGAATTTATCAGGATAAAATGGATATGTTGTGGGGGCAAATGAATCCTATCCCAATGGAACAGTTACGTCCTACACAACATGGAGAAAAAATTAAAATTGGAAATACTGAAATAATTTCTTGGTTTACACCTGGTCATGCGGTACATCATATCGCTTGGCAGATTGGACGAAAATTGATAGCGGGTGATGTAGCTGGTGTAAAGATCAAAAAAGGTATCGTTGTACCTCCTTGTCCACCACCAGATATTAATGTCGAAGATTGGGTCGATTCAATCAATTTAATACGTGGATTGGATTTGGATGAAGTGTATTTAACACACTTCGGTGGTATACAAAATATAAATGAGCATTTAGATCAATTGGAATTTATATTGCACGATTGGGCGAATTGGATGAAACCCCATTTTGACAAAGGTACACCTCCAAAAGAAGTAACGCCTTTATTTGTGGAATATGTAAAAAATCAATTGATAGAAGGTGGTATTGATAATAAAGGAACCGCACAGTATGAGGCTGCTAACCCATCATGGATGAGTGTGGCAGGTTTGATGCGATATTGGAAGAAAAAAGTACCGACTAATGATTAATCAGTATGTATTTCTTACCCTGTTTTACTAATTCTTTTAATAATTCTGTATCTGGCAAGCCAGCATTATTAGCGGAGTTTTTGGAGGGTTCAACAATTTTAACGTCACAAAAACTACCTGTATCAGAACGTTGAGACATCAAAAAAGCGAAAGAAGAAATACTTAATGCAGTAATAAAAACAAAAATTAAAGACTTAAAATTTAATTTCTTCATAGTTAATTAGATGGTTTTTTAGCTTTATTATGGTTAAAATAAGTTTTGCTGTCCGTATTTGATATAAATATACTTAAAAATAAGTTAATAACGAGGCACTTAAACCTTTTTTCGATAAAATTGGCTGCTTTTCCGATAAATATAAGTGACCAAACAATATAAAGACAAGTCAACATCAAAAATGGTTGCACGACTATGCCATTATTTTTTCATTTCTTCCATTTTTTGCTCAATAAA
>JAHDFQ010000003.1:16367-64387 GCA_020628085.1 Saprospiraceae bacterium | reverse complement strand
ATGCTTTCGCCTTTTGCCCCTTTTATCATGATCTCCAAAGAACGATTCAAATTCTCTGCGATATACTCAATAAATGGATTCAGCTGACCTGCATCCGCTAGTCTCAATACAGCAAAATAATTGAGTTTGTCTTCTGTTTTAATAATCACCGGTGGATATCCAAACTGTATCAAAATAAAATTCATTAATATTCGAGCTGTTCGACCATTTCCGTCATCAAAAGGATGAATTCTAATATATCTGTAGTGAAACTCAGCAGCTAATAATATTGGGTTGACATCTTTCTCCTTATTCTTCGCTTTGTACCAATCTACCAGATCATGCATTAAAGCAGGTGTTTCCTCTGGTGTCGCAAAACGAAATATTTCACCTGTTTTTGTCTCTACATGATTTGGAGTTGATTTATATTGACCAATATTTACTTTTTTTTTCGTGAATTTACCATCAGGTGTTCTGGCATCAACTTCGTAAGATTCTTTTAGTATTAATTTATGTAATTCTCTTATAAAGTTTTCTGTGATAGGTCGATCTTCATGAACAACTTCCATGATCCATTTAATGGCTTCATTATGTCCAGTTATTTCAAAATGATCTTTTAGAGGTTTTCCTTGTGCTGTAATTCCAAAAAGAATCAATGCTTTCGTTTCTCCATACGTTAAAGAATTACCTTCCAAACTATTAGAATGATAGTTCCAATCCAAACGAAACTTTTGCATGATCCGCATTTCGTCATCTTTTTGTAAAGGACGAAGTGCATCAAGCGACCTTTTCAATACAATAGATTGTTCAATATTCGTCATTCTAAGATAATTTTAGAGTCAAAATAATACAAAATGCTAAAAATTAGCAAAGGTCTGAAGTGATTCTTCAAAATTAATCACTCGTCGCAAATCATAGTTTTCTAAACGATTATGATAGAAAAACAAGATATTTAGATTCTCGCTAACGATGTCACCTTTTTTATTATAAATCAAAGGTTTTTGAGCATGAAAATTTCCTAGTTGCTTAACTCCATCGTATAATAAGCGACTCGTTTCTTCCCAATGAATTGGTTTTGATAATTTAATATTTCCTGCTTTTTCCTCTTCTATTAAATGGATTTTGAGCTGATGTACTACGTTAAGTAATAAATCTGAATCAAAAACAATATCGTCAGGCGGAAGTCTCAAAATTCCAAAAATATCTAACTTTGGATGCTCATTTCTCAACAAATTAAATGCCGCATAGGCTACTAAATGACTGGACAAAACGACATTGTCCTTATGAAACCGTTCGACCAGTTTTGTACCTAAAATTCGAGTGTACTCGGCTTCTCGCTGTAAATCGGGCTTTATTTTTCCATTGGTTAAAAAATAATCACGAATATGGAGTTCATTACCATGTTGATCGGTACTTTTTCCTTCCATATCTACAAAATTTCCTAATACATCCATTGGCTTTCCAAAAGAAACTGTAATTTCTGAACTTTCTCTAAAAATCTGCCAGATGAACTTTAGATTCTTCCGTAAAGAATAAGATTGATCTTTGGATTGTAAATAATGTTCTTGACCTGTTCTTCTCAAATAATCCTCAATCAAAAATTTGGCCTCCAACACAAAATGATAACTCATCACCATTGGTACGACAAATATTTTTTCGTTTTTACCTTTTTCAAAATTAGAGCGCTGCGCTTCTATGACTGTCCCCATTAAACCTAGTTTCAACTTCTTTTCTAACGAACCAGACCGAGAACGTGTTCCGCCGGGAAAAAACAAGCTATTGACCCCTCTTTGGATAGACAGCGTGGACATGCCTTTGAGGGTTTCCAAGTATATGGGATTCTTTTTACGACGATCTAAACGGTATGCGCCTAACCGATTCATAAAATAGGCTGTATATCCCGTATTATATAAATTCAAACCTGCACCATAAGAAAATGAAGGCGCCCCTACCACGGCATCCAACATATAACCAATCAAAATAGAGTCGATATTACTAAAATGAGTCGGCACGATTACTACCGTTCCTTTATTAAATAAATTCCGAAATTTATCGACTTCTCCCACGGCTTTCAGCCGATCAGTTACACTCAACCCCGTCCCTGTTATTCGACGAATATTCCGATTCGCAGCAGTATTGAGTAAACGATTAAAAAAGAACGTTAAAAATCGTCGTGCGAACTGAAAAGTACTGATTTTAAATGTTCCAACGATTTCTTCTGAGTATCTATTGATGATGCGTTTTAGTAATTGTTCATTGACTGCTTTAGATTGTTCTTCTTCTTTGTCTAAAGACTTCTTGATTAACTTGGAGCGGATTTTATTCCAAAACTGCTTATCATTGGGTGGGTCTACTTTCCAGGGTTCTTCCTTTATTCGTATTCGTTCATTGTATATCGTCTTAGCAATCAGATCATTAACATCGTCTACTGATTTTTTTTTGGTTAATTTATCAAAAACTAGGTCATTGATTTCCTCAATAAAAGCTGTTCGATCTTCACTTAATTTATAAATCGGCCAGTCCTCAATATTTGGATATATTGGAGGATAAACATGATATTTAGAATACTTCTCTGGTGGTGTTGCCATTGCATTAAGTTTTTATAAATGTAGACCTAAGCTCTATAAATCATCGAAATATTGACGATTAATGTCTTCAACAAAAGATAAAATTTCATCCCGTCCTGTTAATTTGTTTGAAGAAGTTACAAATTCTTGTGGCATTTCTGTCCAGTTTTCGAGCATTGCTTCTCGAAATAGATTAATATTTGCTTCTGTCTCCGCTGTTTTTGAACGATCAGCTTTAGTGTATACAATCACAAAAGGAACACGCGCCTTTCCCAACCAATCTATAAACTCCAAATCAATTTTCTGGGGTTTAATGTTCGAATCAATTAGCACAAATGCACATTGTAAGTTTTCTCTTAACTGTAAATATCCTTCGATCATTCGCCGCCATTCAGCACGTTTAGATTTGGATATTTTGGCATACCCATAACCAGGTAAATCAACGATATACCATTCCTTATTTACAATATAATAATTAATCATTTGAGTTTTCCCAGGCTTCTTTGAAACCCGTGCTAAGTCCACTCGATCCAACAACATATTGATTAAAGATGACTTTCCAACATTTGATCGACCAATAAAAGCATATTCAGGTTTTCCATCTTTTGGACAAAGCGTCACTTTGGGATAACTCGCTGAATAATCTGAATGTATAATTTCCATTGTATTAATTCCGTTCTAGTAACAATTCTAAAATTGTTAATTTTTTTTAACAAAAAAGTCTAAATTTCGCTCTAGTCTGATCGCAAAGTTAAGAAAATCTAATAAAGGAATCCCTTAAAGTTAAACTGTGGTTAATTGAGTTTCCTATCCGTGCAAACTAGCTAAAATGCACTTATGTTTGTAATGTAATCAAATGAAAATTTATAACAATCTAAAAAAAATTGAAAGCCATGAGAACATTAATGATCGCCCTTCTTTTCGTCAGTTTTGCAACAGTTAGTAGTCAAGCGCAAGTCAAATTCGGTTTGAAAGCTGGTATGAGTACAATTGACATTGAACCCAATCAAATTAATATTTTTAATAGTTCTACCAATCAAAACCTTGGTTTGTCCTTGTCGGAAGCTAAATATGGATTTCATTTTGGTATGTTTACTACTATCAAAATGGGTGGGTTTTTCATTCAACCTGAAGTTTTATTAAATTCTAGTCGTGTAGAATATAGAGTGGATGATTTAAGTTTTGGCGAGGTCACTTCTGGTTTTTTCAACGAATCCTACACTACCTTAGATATTCCTGTGATGGTTGGGTTTAAGCTCGGGCCTTTACGCCTAAACGGTGGCCCAGTCGGACATGTTCATTTGAATAGTACCTCAGATTTACTAGACTTAGATGGGTATAGTCAGAAATTTGACGGAACTACCTACGGCTGGCAAGCAGGTATGGGCTTAGATATTGGTAAAATCCGAATTGATGCTCGATATGAAGGCAATTTCAATAAATACGGCGATCATATTTCATTTGCAGGAAATGATTTTAGTTTTGATGACCGTCCAGGTCGATTCTTGGCTTCAATAGGATTTGTGTTTTAGAAAATAAGAATTTATATAAAAAAAATGGCTACTTGATTTATGATTGAGTAGCCATTTTTAGTTTCTTAAAGTTTAAAAAAGAGTTTACCTTTACAGCAACTCAATATTTGTGATATGACTCCACCATTAGCAGAACGCATGCGTCCAAAGACATTAGATGCCTACATTGGACAAAAACAATTGGTTGGTGAGGGTGCGGTTTTGAGAAAAGCCATTCTTTCAGGAAAAGTACCATCCTTTATTTTGTGGGGGCCACCTGGTGTTGGTAAAACGACATTGGCAGGTATTATTGCCAATCAGTTGAGTCGTCCTTTTTTCACGTTGAGTGCCATTAATTCGGGTGTAAAAGATATTCGAGAAACAATTACCAAAGCAAAAAGTCAGCAGTTTTTTAGCCGTCCGAATCCCATTTTATTTATTGATGAAATCCATCGGTTTAGCAAATCTCAACAAGACTCGTTGTTGGGTGCGGTGGAAAAAGGAATCATTACGTTAATCGGTGCAACCACAGAAAATCCGTCTTTTGAAGTCATTCCAGCCCTTTTGTCCAGAGCGCAGGTGTATGTGTTACAACATTTAACAAAGGACGAATTGATCCAAATCGTAGACAATGCTATTGAACAGGATGAATATCTGAAACCCAAAAATATTCAGGTTCAAGAATATGAAGCCCTACTCCGTTTTTCAGGAGGTGATGCTCGAAAATTATATAATATTTTAGAATTGGTTTGTAATTCCGAAGAAGGAGATTTAATTATTACCAACGAATTGGTCACTCAATTAATTCAAGAAAATCCAGCAAGTTATGATAAGGGTGGTGAGCAACATTACGATATTATTTCAGCCTTTATTAAGTCCATTCGTGGTAGCGATCCAAATGCGGCGGTTTATTGGTTGGCAAGAATGATTGAAGGCGGTGAAGACATCAAATTCATTGGACGAAGATTAATTATTCTAGCTTCCGAAGACATTGGTTTGGCTAATCCAAATGCCTTATTGATGGCAACGACAACTTTTCAAGCTATTCAGGCAGTTGGACTTCCAGAAGCACGGATTATTTTATCACAGGCAGCCATCTACTTAGCTGCATCAGCCAAAAGTAATTCAGCGTATTTAGCGATCAACCAAGCTCAAGCAGAAGTGAAAGAGTCTGGAAATTTACCCGTGCCACTTTCGTTGAGAAATGCGCCTACTAAACTTATGAAATCGTTAGATTACGGTAAAAATTACAAATATTCACACGATCATGCAAACAATTTTGCTTTTCAAGAATTTATACCACGAGAACTAAATAATCCCAACTTTTATAAAGCAGGAAACAATGCTGCTGAATCGAAAAGTAAACAGAAGCTTTCGGAATTTTGGAAAGACAAATATGATTTTTAACTCAAACCAAAATTGGAAGGGAAACTGCAAATTTAGTCCTTTCTTTTCTGGTGAATAATCCTTATCTTTGTAACACAAAATCAACTTATTTTTGGAATATCTCAAATATTCAAAACAAAGTTTCTTAAAATTTTAAAATACCATATAATCAACGGTTTGCTATGGAAGTAATGACTGAGAATCTTCAAATGATTAAAGAAAGTGCAAAAGATTTTGCCGAGCAATATATTCGTCCACATGTGATGGAATGGGATGAAAGCCAACATTTTCCAATGGACATGTTTCATGAAATGGGTAAGTATGGTTTTTTGGGTGTTTTAGTACCTGTTGAATATGGTGGGTCGGGTTTAGGTTATCACGAATATATTACCGTTATTGATGAAATTGCAAAAGTTTGTGGTTCTATCGGTCTTTCTGTAGCTGCGCATAATTCTTTGTGTACCAACCATATTTTGATGTTTGGAACGGAGGAACAAAAGCAGCAATACCTACCAAAATTAGCTAGTGGAGAATGGATTGGTGCCTGGGGTTTAACTGAACCGAATACAGGTAGTGATGCTGGGCGCATGAAATGTGTAGCTGTTGAAGATGGCGATTATTATGTCTTGAACGGTGCCAAAAACTTCATCACACATGGTAAAAGTGGACATGTTGCCGTTGTTATTGCCAGAACAGGAGAACTACTAGATAGTCATGGTATGACGGCTTTCGTTGTGGAACGTGGAACACCTGGTTTTAAAGGTGGTAAAAAAGAAAATAAGTTGGGAATGCGGGCATCAGAAACCGCTGAAATGATTTTTGAAAATTGTAGAATCCATAAAAGCCAAATTCTTGGAAAAGTTGGTGAAGGATTTATTCAATCCATGAAAATATTAGATGGTGGACGGATATCTATTGGTGCTTTAGCAATGGGAATTGCCAAAGGAGCGTATGAAGCGGCGGTTAAGTACTCTAAAGAAAGAGAACAATTTGGTAAATCCATTTCTCGTTTCCAAGGCGTGAGTTTTAAATTGGCCGATATGGCTACGACGATTCAAGCGGCTGAATTATTACTGCGTAAATCAGCAGAAATGAAAAACAAAGGTGAAAAAGTCACTAAAATTTCAGCTATGGCTAAATATTATGCCTCCGAAGTTGCTGTTCGAGTAGCAGAGGATGCCGTTCAAATATTTGGTGGATACGGCTATATCAAAGATTTTCCAGTAGAGAAATACTACCGTGACGCTAAGTTGTGTACGATTGGTGAAGGAACGTCTGAAATTCAGAAGTTAGTTATTTCACGAGAGATTTTGAAGGGTGCATAAGCTTATTTAAATACTAAAAGTAAGGAAAAGAGCCTTGTCGATTTTAAATGGACAAGGCTCTTTTTTTGCGAATATACAGAATATTGATTTCAGTAAAAACACAAAAGTCGATTCCGAACATTCGGAATCGACTTCTTAATATTTTATTCGTCTAAACGAATGCTAATTAGTTGCTTTCGCCTTTTACTAATTTTGCTTTTGCAGGTGCAGCTTCTACAGCATCACTTTTTGCAGCAGCAGCTTTTTTAGACTTACAACATGCTTTTCCTGATTTTGCACAAGATTTTTTAGCAGCAGCTGTTTTCGTAGCCGTTGCTCCTTTCATCTTTGTACATGTTTTAGCTCCTTTTGTACATGCTTTTTTCTCAGCTGATGGAGAAACATTTACAAACTTTGCAGATTTTGTGCAGTATTCAACATTTGCATAGCTTACATTTCCTGACTTTGCACATACATCTTTGCGTACATAAGAAACGTTACCTGATTTTTCGCAAACTCTTTTTTCAATAGATGTATCTAAAGATGCAGCTTTTGCAGCAGCGGTTTTAGAGCAAGTTTTAGCACATGTTTTTGCATCTTTTTTAGCAGCAGTTGAATATGGACATTGTTGAGCGCTTACAGAAGCGATTCCAAACATTCCAACCATTGCGAATAACATAAATAACTTCTTCATGATTTTTTAATATTGATAGGTTAATAAATTCAAAATAGTTATCACAAACAACGAAACAAAATAATCGTAATTTGTTTCGTTGTTTTACAATTACAATTTAAACCAAAAATAAGGTTTTATATTCTGTGTTCCAACACCAAAATGATCTATTAATAGTTTTTTAACTTTTCTTTAAGGAATTTAAATACGGACTGTCGTAGCCTAGACGATTAAGGTTTTTGAACAATTCGCTTTATGTCAATCGGGTGCACTGTGTTTTCAATGACTCCACCATTCATTAACTGTACTTGTCCCTCGTTTCGCCCCATTTTATGAATTTCTATACCTTGCCATTGTTCACCACAATCATTGTGTAACCTGCCACCATCAATGATAAGTTTTGCTCCAGGGAGAACTTCAATTTTAGCATCTTTGGGTAACGAAACCCGACAACGAATCGTTAGTGTATTTCCCGATTCTACAACTATATGGCTTTCTAAATCTTTACAACTGTTCCATTGAAAATCCTTTTTTATAACGATTGGTTTTTGATTGATAGCACACCAAGTTCTTTTTAATAAATTTCGCTTAATATCTCTATTCGTTAATGTATAATGTACACGCCCAATCTGGCAAGGTGTAAAAGCATTTCGTAACGGATTATAATCCATAATATTATTAGAATATTCATTACAAGGTGGTGATGTTGTTCTTTCCCAGCAATTTGAATGATTAGGTGTATCCTCACATCCATCATTTCCTGCCCAGGTATGACCTAAACTAAAAACATGTCCAATTTCATGATTCATTTGCTTGTGTGCTAACCATCTTTTAGGATAGGTTTCTACACCATCAACAATGACTACTTCGTTTTCTGCCGAATACCACATTCCACATTTTACCCAAGTTTTGAAAGCAATTCCCGTCATCGAATCTTTATACGTTTCTGATTTAAGACTATCTAGATGATGATCTTGAACAAAAATATTGAGTACTTCATTCTTTTGTATCCCATATTTTTTAAAAACGTCTTGATTATAATTATTACGATCTTTACCTCGATTAATTAGATAATAAAAATCATCGTCTTGATGAAAATAAATGCCATCATCATCTGGATCATTCGGATCAGGGGTTAATTCGTATTTGTATCGTGCAGGGATGACAGGCGTATCATTGCCTTTGGGGAGTAACATTTTTTGATTGTACCAAAGATTACCATTAGCAGCACTCAAAACTCGATCTACACACTCAATACCCTCTTTTTCATTAAAATTAGCTTCTCCTTGACTATTCTGAATAAAATGAAAATTGACTTTTACGACACGATCTGGTGTATGTGAAAGATAATTAGGATCAGGAATGTAATTTGATTTGTCAGAACAAACATTTCCAAGTTTTTCAGTAGGAGGCGTCTCTGTAATGCTACTCAAAAATGATGTACTGAATTGAGGTGTACAGCTATTAAAAAAAAATAGCATAATCATACAAAATGAGATGATGATTATTTTATTATAAAAAGTTAGTATCATTTACTATTTGTTTGTTATTTATCAAAATATAAAAAGACGACCCAAAATCATTAAAATCTAACTGCAATTCTCTAATTTTGGAATTCCAATAAGAATAATTACAAAAGAAATAACAATATGAAATCCAATTTATTACTTTTTTCATTGATTTTGATTCTTTTTACTGCTTGCCAATCGAATGAGGCAGATTCTAAAGTAGAAAAAACACCTCAAACAACAAAAGCTGCGCCTAAAGTTGATCCTGCTCAAAGTCAACTCGATTTTGTTCGTGAAAACCCAAACGATCATGAAATGGCTGGGAAAAAATTACAAGAAGCAGCCGATATTTACCTAAAAAAGAATTTATACCCAAAAGCCTTAGCCAGTTTAAATCAAGCTATTCGCAATCATTTTGTAAGTTCTGCAACGCCACAAAATGCACTACTGATGGCTGATATTTATAAAAATAATTATAAAAAACCTGATTTAGCACAAGTGGTCTATCAATCTGCAAATTCCAGTTTTCCAAATGATGTAGCAGTACAAAAAGCTGTTGCAGAAAACAAAATCACAATTCCTGCAATAGATAAACTACTAGGTCAATACTCCGATCAATTAACCAATAAAGAAACAGGTAAAATTGATGTAAAAGTAGCCAATAATTTTGTTGCTGCCGCTGAAATTCATGCGATGCTTCAACCAGACGATTCGGAAAATCCTAATAATTTACATAAAGCGGGTGAAATTGCACGTTCTATGCGTGCTTTTCCAAAAGCAATTGATATTTATAGTTGGATATATACACAATATCCTGAATCGAATAAAGCTGCACAATCATTATTTATGTCCGCTTTCACCTATGACAATGAATTAAAACAAGTGGACAAAGCAAAAGCGTTGTACAATGAGTTTTTGAAACGCTATCCAAATGATGACTTTGCAGATGACACCAAATTTTTATTGGAACATTTAGGTAAATCCAATGAAGAAATTATCGAAGGTTTTGCAAAACAAAAGTAAATTTCATATATTGGTATTCAAACAAAATAACTAGCATTTGTTAAAAATATAAATATCATCTAATTGTCATAAACTAAAGGAGCAATATTGAGTTAAATCAGTATTGCTCTTTTTTATAATATTTAACTTTAAATCACAAATAAATATACACACATGCAATCAAAAATCTTACTCCCTTTTTACGCTTTATTGGTTATCGGAGTTTTAATTTGGTCTTCATCTTCTAATGGACGAGCAACCCAAGCCGGACAAGGTAACTGTGGTGCGCCCTGTGAGGGAGGTACACTTTGCGGAAATTGTCATAGTTCTGGAGCGTTTGGAAGCGTCAATGAAACCTTAACTTTTGTAGATCAAACAACCAATATGGCCACTACACAGTATATTCCTGGTCGTACCTATGATGTATCTGTTACTATTAACTTTTCATCTGGCTCACCAAGTGAATATGGTTTTCAGGCTTGCTCACTTACTGGAACGAACAGCGATATTGGAACTTGGCAAAACCTTGCTTCTAATGTGAAATCTGCTTTATTATCAAATTATGCAGGCTGTGGAGATCGAACTTATGTAGAACACAATCAAGTAAGTACTTCAAATGTATTTTCAATGGAATGGGTCGCTCCATCAACTGATGTAGGTGATATCACATTTTATTACGCAGGAATTGCAGCAAATAATGCTGGCGGAAGTTCAGGCGATACGGGCGGTTTTGGTAATAGTACAACCATAACACCAACATGCGCACCTACCTTGGCAGTGAACGGAACGATTGCTAACGGAACTTATGAAGCAACTTTAAATATTAATTCAGATGGTACCGTTCCTCCTGGGTTTAATGTAGATTTTGTTTCTGGAGATAATATTGATTTATTACCCGATTTTGAAGTCATTAATGGCGCTCAATTTTCAGCAACCATTGACCCAAACGCATGTAACTGATTTAATCCTTTCACAACAAAAAGCCTTTGCGAGAATTATTCTTTTAAAGGCTTTTTTGTGACCACATAATAAATTGTATTTTTAGATTTTATTACCTTAAACAACAATAAAATGTCAAAGAATACACCCTTTCTTTTACTAACTTTTCTAAATATCATACTTTTATCCAGCTCTATTTTTGCTCAAAGCCTTTGTACACCACAGCGGTATGTTAATGAAATTTTCACGGAACAAGTCACTTCAAACGCTGCTATTTTTGCAACTGTTGATGCCGTCATATATCCACCTTATATAAATGAAGCAACCACTTATAGTAGAGATTTGTACTTTGATTTATATGAACCTCAAGGTGATGTATTGACCAAACGTCCGCTAATAATTATGGCATTTGGTGGTGCTTTCTTAGCGGGAGGAAAAGACTTTCAACAACAACTTATTGATTATTGTAGTTTGATGGCACGAAAAGGATATGTCGTGGCAAGTATAGATTATCGGTTAGGGTTCAATGTTTTGAACGGAGATACGGCTATAAGAGCAGTTTATAAAGGAGCACAAGATTTTAAAGCAGCTATTCGCTATTTTAAAGAAAATGCAGCTCTTTATGGTATTGATCCTGATTTAATTATAGGTGGTGGAAACAGTGCAGGTGCTATTAATGCGATGCACGCGGCCTATCTTGACGATGTTGATCGAACGATGACGTCTATTTTAGAACCCACATTTTTTCAAGATAATATTTTTGTGGATTGGCCTGATTTAGGTTGTTTAGATTGTTCTGGAAATACATTTAATCATCCTAGTAAACCGATGGCCATTGTTAATCTTTGGGGTGCAGTTGGTGATGTTGCTTGGATTCAAAATACAGAGGCTCCACTTATTTCCTTTCATGGATTAGACGATACAGTTGTTAGCCCAAACACCGCCTCTCCTTTTGGAGTCAGTGCTATTTTTCCAGCCATGTCTGGTTCTGTCGTTATCCATGATTATGCGACCAATACGATTGGTTTAGAAAGCGAATTACATACCTATCCTGGTGTTGGTCACGAAGTTTGGGATGATAATACACGTAAACAAGAAATTTTTGATTTGAGTTCTGATTTTCTATTTCGACAATTACAACCAGATTCTTCCATTGTTAATGGAACATTGTTCGCTTGTGAAGGTGAAACTATTAATTACAATATCAATAATACAAGAACCAATTCGACCTATTGTTGGGATGTAACTGGAGGAACTATTGTTGCTAATAATAACAATAATATTGAAGTACTTTGGGGTAGTTCAGGAACAGGCACTATTCAAGTCAATGAAACTACTTGTAATGGTGCAGTTGGTCAGGTAACTACAATTACCGTAACAATCAATCCAAGTCCAATTTCAAATTTCATATTTAGTTACAATGATAATATTGTAGATTTTGTGAATACATCAACTTTAGGCAACACTTACCTGTGGGATTTTGGTGACGGAAACACTAGTACTTTATTAAATCCTAGTCATTTATACATTCAAAATGGAACATACACAGTAACATTGACAACTACTTCAATTGACGGTTGTATGGATACTTTTTCTATGCCTGTTATGCAAAATTGTCAACCAAATATGGTTGTTATGAATAACCCTACTACAAGTGCCGTTTATCAAGTGGAAGACTGGATTCAATCGAGTTTACCTATACAAAACGGAGCCAATGTAAGTTTTAAAGCCGAAACTTGTGTGGAATTACTTTCTGGATTTGAAGTTCCTCTGGGAGCAGAATTTCTGGGTATTACAGCACCTTGCAATAATTAATTTAGCATAATTATATACAAGTTTCCAATTTTTTTAATAAGTCCGTATAACATTTATATATTAGTGTCAGTTATAATGTAAATCAAAATGAATATAGTCCATTTTGATATACAAACCAGACAATTTAGTATAAAAACATGCCTGCACCCTTCAAAGAAGTAACTACTTTATATTGGACGTTTCTCTTTTGTCTAATTGCATTTCGTGCAAATGGAGCAAGTGGACTCAATTCATGTGCGGGCATAAACACTACCCTTTTTCTTTGTTCTTCAGAAGCTACGGAAGTTGATTTATTGGCGTCTTTGGAGGGAAATCCTGATGGTAATGGTATTTGGACAGAGGTAGTTCCTTACGGGGTCGATTTAGACAATCCGAACGCTGTTGATTTAAGTTTCTTATTAACAGGTACTTATGATTTTATATATACCATTCCAGAAACGGTAGATTGCCCAGCGACAAGTGCCATTTTAACCATTTTATTGCAACATACTATTGATGCTGACGATGTTCTAATTACTACATTTTGTGATGATAATAGTACGCCTACTGATACATTTGACGATACATTTTCATATACTGTTTTAGTCAATGCACCTACAACGGGTAGTGGTTCAGTAATGACAGGAAGTGGCTTTATTATATCTAGTGATCCATCACAATCTATTTATGGTTATGATACTACAGTTGGCCCTTTCGGAGATGATTTGATTGATGATGGAAGCGTTTTTATTACAATAAATGATCTATCAATCAATGGAATATGTGTTTCTGAACCAATTGAAATTTTACCCCCAAACAATTGTTCAGAATGTAACGAAAGCGTTAGTGCGGAGGCTTCCTTTCCCCTTGCTTGTACCAATCCATTTGTTTTATTGACTGGTTCAGGTTCAACCATTGGAACGTATAGTTGGACGAGTGCCAACGGTTTTGAATCTAATTTACCTAACCCAACGGTTAGTGATACAGGTACTTATGTTTTGACGGTTTTATTTGAAAATGGTTGTGTTGGAACTGATTCCGTTTATGTTTCTTCTAATATTGCTATACCTGAGGTAGACGCAGGTGCCGATATGACGCTTGACTGCATGGATTCTTCTATTCAATTGACAGGAACGGTTTCTGTTGATAATCCAATTATTGAATGGACTTCTGAAAATACAATAATTGAGGAAAGTACTTCTTTAACCCCGACCGTAACTGAATCGGGTTGGTATTTTCTAAACATTACAAACCCTTCAAACGGATGTTCTAATATAGATTCTGTGTTTATTGAGGCACCAAATAATATTGAGTCTGCAACTATCAATAGTTTACCAACTGGTTGTGATAGCCTAAATAGTGGTAGCATTGAAATCATGTCCATCAGCGGTGGAACAGCGCCGTATTTATATAGTATTAATAATGAAAATTTAATGCCCACATCTAGCTTTGAAAACCTTTCATCTAACGATTATACGATAGGAATTGAAGATAGCAATGGCTGTACTTGGGATACGATTATCACAATCGAAAATAGTAGTTCTTTTACCTTAGAATTGGGTGAAAACCTAAATATCAGTTTAGGTGATAGTGTACAGATCATTCCGTTTGTAAGTCTTGACGAGAATGCTTTTATTGAAAATATAACTTGGACAAACGAAACAACACTATCTTGTTCTGGTTGCTTTACACCCTTTGCCAGTCCTTCCAATACGACCACTTATGAGGTTATTATGGAAAATAATTTTGGCTGCATAGCAGCGGATGAAATTACCATTTTTATAGATCGAAGTACGTCTATATATATTCCAAATGTTTTTTCACCTAATAATGATGGGATCAACGATTTGTTCCAACTTTTTTCTGATGATGTTATACTCATCAATGAACTTAATATTTATGATCGTTGGGGCAATCAAGTCTATCGAGCTACTAATGTTGAACCGTCAGAAAATATTGGTTGGGACGGTACATTTAGAGGTCAAATGATGAATCCTGCGGTTTTTGTATATTATTTTGATGTTCAGCTTTTAAATGGACAGCGTCGTATATTGAAGGGTGACGTGACCTTGGTTCGCTAATTTACAAAACAAAAAAGCTCCAAAGAAATGAACCTTTGAAGCTTTAAGCGGAGAAAGAGGGATTCGAACCCCCGGTACCCGTAAAGGCACGCTAGTTTTCAAGACTAGTGCATTAAACCAGCTCTGCCATTTCTCCGTTAGCATCTTTTTGTCGATGCGATTGCAAAAGTATAATAGTTTTTTGAAAAATGAAACTCTTTTCTCAAAAAAATCTACATTTTTATCAATTTTTTTACCCATGTTTCTGTATCTCCTTGAATATAAAGGAAGTATACACCTCGCTCTAATGAAAAAATATTAATCTCGTTATATAGATCTAATTTTTGATCATGAACCACCTGCCCTTTAGCATTGACTAGATTCATTTTGTAGGTTTTGTTATTTGGAATATGAATATAAAATTGATCCCCAAATGGGTTTGGAAAAACATCCATTCCTGAACGATCAAAATTGGAAGTGCTAACTGGTTTTACTTCAACATTATCGAAAGTCTGACAGCTATTTGCATCTTGGACAAAAACGGTATATACACCCATTTCTAAACTATCAAAAACAGATGCGTCTTGATAGCTTTCACCATCTAAACTATATTGATAAGGTGCCGAACCTCCTATGGCTTGAGCAAAAATCACCCCATCTGTAGATTCTACTGTCAGCTGTAATTCATCTGGTTGTTCTAAAACCAACGTCTGGAAAATGGTATCCAATACACTATCAACAATCATAATATCATAATTGCCTGCCGATTGATTTTCAAACATCAAATCCTCTTGAAAAACATTTTGAATAAAAACACCGTATGGTGCAATTCCATTTTGAATCATTATTTCAAAAGCACCCGAATCATCCCCAAAACAAGCAATATCACTAGTAACTGATGTTAATACCTGTAAAGGTTCCCAGGCAAGATTAACCGTTGTTGAATCCAAACAACCATTTGCATCCTTCACATAAATGGTTTGATCGCCTTGATCGAAAAACTTGATAAATACAGAAGATTCAAAATCTTCATTATTAGTACTGATCTGATAGGGTGCTACACCTCCATTTATTTCTAAATTTACTTCATTTAACAAAACCGACGGATTAATCTGTATAGGATCTGGTTGCGTAATTTCAAAGTCCGAAGCAACAATATTTCCAAAAGCATCTGCTACATAAAAAATATATTCGCCTGCTGGCAAATCACTAAAAATAGGGCTTTCAAAATACTCAACGCCATCAATACTATATGTATAAGGAAGTGTTCCTCCGATGCCTTGTAATTCAACTTGCGCAGTACTTTCACCATGACAATTGACCATAGCATTAATGGTAGCGAAGGTCAATAATGGATTAACAACTTCTAGCTCTATGCCCTCGATCGTAGTTGCCTCTAAACCAAGTGGATCAAGCCAATATTTCAATTGAGTTTCGGGTGTTCCCCCTCCTTCCCATGAAACAGCCATAGAACCAAACCAGTCCGATTCGTCATTTCCACAAGCGGCATTTCCTCCATGTAATTGTCCAATCACTCGACCCATTTCATTAAACAGAGGCGCACCTGAAGAACCACCTTCCGTAGAACCTTGTTCCCAATCACTTACACGCCAATGATCGCCATCCACATCAGATTCCGAAAAATGAAAACTCCTCCTTGGCGAATCATTATCAAAAGAAATTCGTTTTTCTTCACCACTTGGATGATGTACACAAAAAGTGTTATCGGGTGCTTCCCAAGTATTATTCCAACCCGCAAAAAAGGCATTAGCGACCGACGGAATCGGATCATCTAACTCCAATAGCGTCATATCTGACGGATTATGAAATGCCTTCAAAGTTGAACCACTATTATAAATATTAAAAGATCCATCACCCATTTCAGCATTAATTTCAGTATCAGGCGTGCGGCATACACTATTTTCATATTGCCAATACACAACAACTGAACTTGCATTTTGGCTATTAATACCACAATGTTCTGCTGTTAACAAATAAGGACGAAAATCATATCTTGTATTATTTACCAAAACTCCTGTGCATAAACTAATTCCATTTACAGTAATCAATCCAACAGCATCAATTGGTTGTTGTAAAGCATCTATTTCAGGAAATCCATTTTCTGCTCCACAATTCACATCAATTTGACAAGCATCACTGACAAGCATTTTTTGAATATCAATAAATCCATGATTAACCGTTGATAATTGTAACCGAATTAAATCAATATATTTTGGATGACACGTCAACTCAAGACGAAGATGATTGGTCTCAAAAAGAGGGGTAAACAGTTGTTTATGTAAGTCATTATTTAAAGCAGAAAAAGAACCTAATTTTTGATTGTTGTTGATATCGTAGATAGATAATTGAGCATCACCAGCTAATATATATTCTGAAAAACCAAGATTTAAGGAATGAGCATTTTCTGAAAAAATATCCATTAACCATGTCACTTTGGTATTATTTGTGTTTATCCATATTCCAGAATTGTTTGGAGAAATGTTCACCTCCATCGTATGTGCAAAATTGCGGGTTGGTGAAACGGATCGTTTTTGATTTTCTTCTTTTATTAAGGAAAGGTTATCAAGATTCGGTAGCTTAAAAACGGGTACTGTAGCATTCGTTTGTGCAGAAATTTGTCCAATCATCAACAGGATTCCCAAAATCAATGTTGTATTCGTTCGTCTATACATAAAGTAAATCATTCTATGGTTTGCAAGTATGATTTTATCAATACAACAATTATTCCAATAACATATAATCACAAGACTATTAACTACTTTTACATTAAGTATATTTTGCATGTATTTAATTCGCTACTCTATTTTATCATTATTAACTTTTTCTTTAAACTTTAAGAATGGTTTAATTCATCGTTTTTTGAACTAAAAGTTCCAATTTTAAGTTAGTAAACTACAATCAAATTAGATTTTCATAAACAAGCTCGCCAATGGCAACATTATCAAAAGTTAGAATAGATAAGTGGTTATGGAGTGTTCGAATTTTCAAATCACGAACCCAAGCCACGGATGCCTGCAAAGCAGGAAAAGTCAAAATAAATGGGTCAAGTGTCAAAGCATCTACTCATGTAGAGGTAGGAAATATGTTGGAAGTCCGAAAAAATGGCTTTGATATGATCTATGAAGTCAAAAAACTAATCGAAAAACGGGTATCCGCAACCCTTGCAGAACCTTGCTACGTCAATCTTACTCCTGCCGAGGAACTCAACAAATACAGTGCCTGGTACATTGGTAAATCTGGTGCAGAAAAGCGGGCAAAAGGAGAAGGTCGTCCGACCAAACGAGATCGTCGTACCTTAGATAAATTCAAGAATTTCAGATAGATTTTGTAGCTTTGCTAGCTCACTTATTAAACTAAATCTTAATGTCTTTAATTAAATCTATCTCAGGAATTCGAGGAACAATTGGTGGTGCAAGTGGACAAAATTTAACACCCATTGATATTGTAGAATGTGCCGCAGCTTTTGGTTTCTGGGCAATGCAACATAAAGAAAATCCCAAAATTGTTATCGGCCGAGATGCTCGTATTTCTGGAGAATTGGTTAGTCAATTAGTCAGTAATACCCTGATTGCTCTTGGAATTGATGTTATTGATTTGGGCTTGTCTACTACTCCAACGGTCGAAGTTGCCGTTCCAATGGAAAATGCTATTGCAGGTATCATTATTACAGCCAGCCATAATCCGAAACAGTGGAATGCTCTAAAATTTGTCAATGAAAAAGGAGAATTTATTTCAGCAGCCGACGGTCAAGAAGTACTCAATTTGATTGATTCAGGTAATATTAAATTTGCAGAAGTTGATAAAATAGGAACGATCAAAAAAGACGATACCTATATTGATAAACACATTGATCTGATTCTTCAATTAGAATTGATTAATGTTGATGCTATTAAAGCTAAAAAATTTAAAGTCGTCGTTGATTGTATTAATTCTACGGGTGCATTGTCCATTCCACCTTTATTAGAAAAATTAAATTGTGAATATATACTCATTAATGAAAACCCAACAGGTGAATTTGCGCATAATCCCGAACCTTTGGCAGCTCATTTAGTCGATTTATGTGAAACCGTTAAGCGTGAAAACGCAGATTTAGGCATTGCAGTAGATCCCGATGTAGATCGTCTTGCCTTTGTATCAAATGACGGAACGTTGTTTGGTGAAGAATACACTTTAGTCGCTATTGCTGACTATATTTTGAGTAAAACACCAGGGAATACCGTTTCAAATCTGTCGTCTACACGGGCATTGCGTGACGTGACTGAAAAACACGGTATGAGTTATCAAGCTTCAGCAGTTGGTGAAGTCAATGTTGTCACTAAAATGAAGGAAACCAATGCCATCATTGGTGGAGAAGGCAATGGCGGTGTTATTCTTCCAGCATTACATTATGGACGGGATGCTTTAGTTGGAATTGCCTTGTTTTTATCGCATTTGGCTGAAAAAAACATGTCGGTTGCTCAACTAAGAGCGACATACCCAAACTATTTCATTTCTAAAAATAAAATCCAACTCACCCCTGCTATTGATGTAGATGAAATCTTGAAACAACTTTCTAAAAAATATGCCCATGAGCAAATTAATACCATCGATGGTGTCAAAATTGATTTTGAAAAAGAGTGGGTTCATTTACGAAAATCAAATACTGAACCGATCATTCGAATATATTCTGAAAGTGAAACCGAGGCCGGTGCAGAACGACTTGCCGATATGATAAAGAAAGATGTCGACATAATTATTGAACAATGATAATTTTTCGATTAAAAATGCTTTAGTACTTCATTAGCGAATCATATTTTTTCCCTATTTTGCCACAAACAAACTAAAAGTATGAAGAATCTCGCTTTGCATTGGCAAATTTTAATCGGAATGGTCTTGGGTATTATTTTTGGAATTATTGCTTCCAATATTGGTATCGACTGGTTTGTCAATGATTGGATTGCTCCATTAGGTACGATTTTCATCAAACTTCTCAAACTAATCGCCATTCCCTTAATTTTAGCTTCATTAATTAAAGGAATTGCCGACTTACAAGATATTTCTAAGTTTTCGGCTATTGGCGGTAAGACAATTTTGATCTATATCTGTTCTACTTTGATTGCTATTGTTATCGGTTTGACGATTGTTAATGTGGTTAATCCAGGAGACGGTATTTCCCAAGCAACGATTGATACTTTAACAGAAAACTACGCCAACAGCAGCAGTATTCAAAAGAAAATGGATACGGCCAATTCTACAGCGGATGCTGGGCCACTTCAATTTTTAATAGACATAGTTCCTGATAATATTTTCAAAGCTACCGCCGATAATGGTTCCATGTTACAGGTTATTTTCTTTGCGATTTTATTTGGAATTGGTTTATTATTAATTGATCCCAATAAAGCAAAACCTGTCATTGATTTTGTGGATGGTTTCAATGAAGTGATTCTCAAAATAGTAGATTTAATCATGTTGATTGCACCTTATGCAGTATTCGCCTTGCTTGCAAAAGTAATCGTCACTTCTAACGATCCTGATTTGTTATTGTCCTTATTGACGTATGCCGCTACCGTGGTGGCAGGATTATTATGTATGGTGGCTATTTATATGACGATTATCGCTTTATATGTTAAAAAAAGTCCATTATGGTATCTAAAACAAATCAGTCCAGCACAATTATTGGCTTTTTCAACCAGTTCTAGTGCTGCTACTTTACCCGTAACAATGGAGCGTGTAACAGAGCATGTGGGTGTCGACAAAGAAGTATCGAGTTTCGTATTACCCGTAGGAGCAACGATAAATATGGATGGAACAAGTTTGTACCAAGCTGTTGCAGCCGTATTTATTTGCACCGCTTTAAAACACGATATTACTTTTGCCGACCAATTGACGATTGTATTGACCGCTTTACTTGCTTCTATTGGTTCTGCAGCTGTACCAGGTGCAGGTATGGTGATGCTAGTCATTGTGCTAGAATCTATTGGCTTTCCTGCCGATAAATTAGCCATTGGATTGGCATTAATTTTTGCCGTAGATCGACCATTAGATATGTGTCGCACCGTTATTAATGTGACAGGTGATGCAACGGTAGCGACTATGATTGCTAAAATGGAAGGTAAATTGGGTACACCAAAAGTAAAAGATTGGGACGATCATTATCAAAAAACTGCTACAACTTAGATGCCTTTTATCCAAATATCTAGTTACGATAAACCTCGTACCTACCCATTTTTAAATGGACATTTACAGACCTTGCAACCTGGTATGAGACGACGAGTTGAAGGAGTTCGATATCGACGAGAACGATTAGAACTACCCGATGATGATTTTGTAGATTTAGATTGGATTTTCAATCAGAAAGATCAATTGGCGATTTTGACGCACGGTTTAGAGGGCAATTCACAACGTCAATATATGCGGGGGGCTGCTAAGTATTTTTCAGTAAGAAATTGGGATATTTTAGCGTGGAATTGTCGTTCATGTAGTGGTTATATGAATCGCCAATTACGTTTATATAATCATGGTGAAATTGAAGATTTACATCAGGTTATTCAGCATGTGATGAAAAAACATGCTTATAAACAAATCGTATTGTTAGGTTATAGTATGGGTGGTTCGATCAATCTCAAATACGCAAGTGTTTATTCTAATCAAGCAGCACCAATTTCACATGTCGCCGCTTTTTCGTCACCTACTGATTTGAAAGAAAGTGTCCGTGCTTTAGAAGAACGGGGCAATTTATTGTACAAAACACTATTTCGTAAACGATTGGAATATAAAATTGGATTAAAAGCACAGATTTTTCCCGATCAGATTGATACACAATATTTTAAAACGATAAAAAAATGGAGGGATTTTGACCAACAATATTCTGCTCCTTTAAATGGGTTTGATGACGTAGAAGATTTCTATTATCAGGCTTCCGCCAAACATTTTATCCCTAAATTAAATATTCCTTCTCTATTGGTCAATGCCATTAACGATCCTATTATTCCAACAACTTGTTCACCTTTAGAACTTGCTAAACACCACGATTATTTTTATTTGGAAACACCCAAAGAAGGTGGTCATGTTGGGTTTACCATCAAGGATGATCCTGTTTCATGGATGGAGTATCGAGCTTGGGAATTTATTCATCAACACTAATGGTCTAGCATGAAAATTTTACATACCGCAGATTGGCATTTAGGTCAAAAGTTCTTATACAAAGATCGGCAAGAAGAACATCAACTCGCATTAAATTGGATAGCTGAGCAAATTACGACTCAACAAATTGATGTGTTGATTCTAGCAGGTGATGTTTTTGATATTCAGAATCCGCCTAATTATGCTAGAAGCATGTATTATAATTTTTTGGTCAATTTAATCAAAACCAATTGTCGGCATGTCATTGTAATCGGCGGCAACCACGACTCACCTGCCATGCTGGACGCGCCAAAACAGTTGTTGGAAACTTTAAATGTACACGTGGTAGGATCAGCTTCTGAAAACTTAGCCGATGAAATAATCGAACTTAAAAACAGTAAAAATGAATTAGAAATGGTGGTTGCAGCAGTGCCCTTTTTACGAGATCAAGATATTCGTAGAAGCGTTATCGAAGAAACGAATTTAGAGCGAATCGAACGTATCAAAAAAGGGATTTACAATCACTATGAAGCTGTCGGAAAACTTGTCAAACCCTATCAAAAAAAGCAAGTTCCAATCGTTGCGACAGGACATTTATATGCCAAGGGTGCGACTGCTTCAGCGGACGATCAAAACAATATCTACATTGGAAATCGTGAAAATATTAGTGCGGATCAATTTCCAGTGGTCTTTGATTATGTAGCGTTGGGGCATATTCATCGAGCGCAATATCTGGGCGATCAGGAACACGTCCGCTACTCTGGTTCAATTATTCCGCTACGTTTTAAGGAAACCAAAGACGATAAATCTATTTCTATAATCGAATTTGATAAAAAGAACATTAAATCCATTGAAACGATAGACATTCCAACGTTTAGACGACTTAAAACCATTGAAGGTGATTTAGAGAAAATTGAAGCTAGCCTGACCCGTTTTTCAAAAAAAGACACTCGAAATCTACGTCCTTGGGTAGAAATTATTTTAACAGGTGACCAAATTATTCCTGATGCAGATCGACATATTCGAGAATTTGCAAAAGAGATGGAACTCGATATTTTAAAAATTCGAGTGCAACGCAAACGTTCGACGGTGCAGGCTACTCAACAACTATTGGCTTTGGAGGATTTAACCCCTTTAGAAATTTTTGAGAAAAAATGTGCAGATTATACCGATGATAAAACGATGTTGACGGAACTAAAATCCACTTATCTGGAGTTACAAGATTGGATCAACGATCAAGATCAACTTTAAATAATGGACGAAAAATAAGTTTCGTGTTTTGACAAGGGAATTTTGAATCAAGACAAGGCGAAAAAAGTAGGGATAGCCTAGCTATCACGAGGCTTTTCAACGCAGTATTGATTTGAAAGTACCAGTCAGTAAATCGAAAAGTTATTATTTGACCATTATTAAATCGCCAATGTCATGGGAAACCTATACAAAGACCTCGCTCCAGTTTATGAAGCCATGTATCAAACTTTTATTGATTATAAAGAAGAATACCTTTTTTATAAAAAAATAATAGATCAATATTCAAAAAATAGCATTCTTGAAATTGGCAGCGGAACGGGGCATTTGGCCAACTATTTTACTAAAAATGGATATCAATATTCGGGTTTGGATTACAGTCCTGAAATGATTGCGATTGCTCAAAATAAAAATATTGGATGTTCTTTTTATGAAGGAGATATGCGAACGTTTCGTTTAGACAACCCCGTTCAAAGTGTTTTAATTCCTGCTCGAACAATTAGTTTTTTGATGTCGAATGACGATGTCAATAAAGCTTTTGCTTCCTTTTATAGTAATCTTAAAAAAGGCGGTATTTTAGTCTTTGATTTTATTGATGCCAGTCAATTTATTCCGCAAATTGCTAAAGGGGTTCACATCAAACACGAAGCTGCTTACAATGAGATTGAATATTTTAGAGAAAGTTTTTGGCAACCTGATCTGACTTCTGGCATGAGTTTTAGTTGGGCATCTTCCTATTATCAGAAGACAAAAGATCAGCCCATTTTCATGGGAAAAGATGATTCCGTCGTACGATCATTTACACTAGATGAACTAAAAGTATTCTTGCAGATTAATAATTTCAAAGTAATGGAAGTTCTTGAGAAAACTTCTTATGCTTTTCCAACATTGGTTATTGTGGCACAAAAAATATAAATATTTCATATTACATACAGTTATATTTCGATATAATTGACTGTATATCAATTATTTACAAACCTTATATTTTCATTTAAGCTATATTCTAAATTTCCATTTTTAAAAAACCTTTTTTTATTAAAATAATAGTTGTACTTTTGCGGTGCTATAACTGATTTCCGTAATCACTAATGGTAAAAAAATAAAATATGCCAGAATACTTATCAAAAGAAAAACGTTCTGAAATCTTCCAAAAATATGGAGGAAATGAAAAGAACACTGGATCCACAGAGGGTCAGATCGCATTGTACACATTCCGAATTAAAGGATTGTCAGATCACTTAAAAGCGAACCACAAGGATCATTCTTGTCGTCGCTCATTACTAACAATGGTTGGTAAAAGAAAGCGATTGTTGAATTACTTAATGAGAAAAGATATTACAAGATATCGTGAACTCAAAAAGGAATTAAACATCCGTTAATTATACTTCTCTATGAACAGTAGAGGCTTCGGGCATTAAAGTAGATTTCTTTAATGCCCGAATTTATATTTATCCGATAAACCCTGATTATTTCAGTAAAGAGAATAACATTTCTCTCCCGTCTATCGTATGAATATTTAAACAAATCAATAAGAATCTAGTAATTGTGAAATTTTATTTCATAACTACCTGATGACCATTCTAATTATGATACTCTTCTAATGCACAAGTTCACTTACCTGTGCCCTTAAAACAGCGAGTTTTAGTGAGATGATAATGTTAATCTACCTCTTTTCATTTATCGTTATGCTCGTTATTTAGATCATTTTATTAAAATTCAATGTAATTATGGGAATGAAAAATCCTATTACTACTTCATTTACACTCGCTGATGGTAAAGAAGTAACGATCGAAACAGGAAAATTAGCTGCTCAGGCTGATGGTTCGGTGGTCGTAAAAATTGGCAACACCATGTTGTTTTGTTCAGTTTGTTCTAGCCGAAATTTGAGAGAAGGACAAAGTTTCTTCCCACTTTCAGTAGATTACCAAGAAAAATTTGCGTCTGCGGGTCGTGTTCCTGGTAATTTCTTTAGAAGAGAAACCCGTTTGAATGATTATGAAATTCTTATATCTCGCTTGGTAGATAGAGCATGTCGTCCGTTATTTCCAGATGGTTATATGTACGAAACACAGATTATCATCAATTTGATTTCTGCTGATGGTGAAGAATTACCTGATTGTTGGGCAGCTCTAGCAGCTTCAGCAGCATTATCGGTTTCTGACATTCCATTTGCTGGTCCGATTTCTGAGGTTCGTGTAGCACGTATCAATGGAGAATTTGTGGTGAATCCTACTCGTACGGCTTTGAAAGAAGCAGATATTGACATTATTGTTGCTGCAACGCTTGATGATGTGATGATGGTAGAAGGTGAAATGCATGAATGTTCAGAGCAAGAATTGATCGAAGCAATCAAAGTCGGTCACGAAGCCATTAAAATTCAGTGTAATGCACAATTGGAACTAGCTAAAAAAGTTGGTGACAAAGCATTAAACAAAAGAGAAATTGAGATACATCAAATTAGTGAGGAATTAACGGAAAAAGTGGCTGAATTTGCTAAAGATCGTATTTATGAAATTGCAAAAGGTCAATTAGACAAAGCTGCTCGCAAAGAAGGATTCAAAACGCTGAAAGAGGATTTAAAAACGCACCTCGAAGAAACCATGAGCGAGGAGTTTATGGAAGAAAACGGTGGCGATGTTAGTGATGCTTTGTATAAATTACAAAAAAGTGTCATTCGTGAAATGGTTATGGCAGAGGAAATCCGTTTGGATGGCCGTAATTTGGATGAAGTGCGTAATATTTGGACAGAAGTTGCCTATTTACCTTCTACACATGGTTCTGCGATCTTCACTCGTGGTGAAACGCAAGCCTTGATGTCGTTAACTTTAGGTACAAAACTAGATCAACAAATGATTGATACGGCTTTGTACAATGGTTATGAAGATTTCATTTTACACTATAATTTCCCAGGATATTCTGTAGGTGAAGTCAAACCAATGCGTGGACCAGGTCGTCGTGAGGTTGGACATGCCAACTTAGCAAGCCGTTCTTTGAAACAAGTTTTACCAGATGATTTCCCGTATACAATCCGTCTAGTTTCTGATATTATGGAATCAAATGGGTCTTCATCAATGGCAACCGTTTGTGCGGGTTCATTAGCTATGATGGATGCAGGTGTTCCTTTAAAATCTGCTGTTTCTGGTATTGCTATGGGGATGATTTCTGATGGAAAACGAAACGCAATTTTATCTGATATACTTGGCGATGAAGATGCACTGGGTGATATGGATTTCAAAGTAACAGGTACATATAAAGGTATCACGGGTTGTCAAATGGACATCAAAGTGGATGGTTTACCCTATGATATTTTGGAAAAAGCCCTTTTACAAGCAAAAGAAGGACGGATTCATATTTTGGATGAAATGGCGAAAACCATTGAAGCACCAAGTGATGATCTGAAACCACATGCTCCAAGAATCGTCAAATTAGAAATTGATAAGAGTTTTATTGGTGCAGTAATTGGACCTGGTGGTAAAGTAATTCAAGCTATTCAAGCAGAGACTGAAACGACTATTAACATCGAGGAAGTAGATGATAAAGGAATTGTAACGATTGCTAGTCCAAATAAAGGAGCTATCGACGAAGCCGTAGGTCGTATCCGTGCGATCACTTATACTCCAGAAGTTGGTGACGAATTTGATGCTAAAGTAGCTACTGTTATGCCATACGGTGTATTTGTTGACTTTATGGGTAAGAGTGGATTGTTACACGTTTCTGAAATTTCACACTCTCGAATTGAAAACGTTGAAGACGTATTCAAACAAGGTGACGATGTGAAAGTTAAATTAATCGGAATTGATCCTAAAACTGGAAAATACCGTTTATCACGAAAAGTGTTAATGCCGCGTCCACCTAGGGACAATCGTCCACCTAGAGATCGTGATAGTCGTCCACCAAGAAATGACGATAGAAGAAACTAATAACACGTAAAAATGAACGCACTGAATAAAATAATAAGTTTATTCAGTCACAACTAATTCATTTTTAAGATATTATATGTCCATGCAAAATAAATATGTTTGCGTGGACATTTTTTTTTGATTTTGGAAACTTTTTTGCATTAAATATTGTAATTAACATATAAATGTTGCACATACACAAATATTTTATAAAAGTCAACTCCCACGTTTTTACAGGCAACATTTAAACTTTTAAAACGTATTAGCTATAAGAACATATTAATTTACACCATAACCATTATCTCATTAACTTTAACCCAATTATAATCCATAACCATTATGCGGCAGTTAAAAATAACCAATAAAATAACGACAAGAGAAAGTCTTGCACTTGATAAATACCTTACTGATATTGGTAAGATTTCGATGCTTACCGCTGATGACGAAGCCAATTTAGCTCGTAGAATTAGAGAAGGCGATCAAGCAGCTCTAGAACGTTTGACACAAGCTAATTTACGATTTGTAGTATCTGTAGCAAAACAATATCAGAATCAAGGTCTTTCTTTAAGTGATTTAATCAATGAAGGCAATGTTGGTTTGATGAAAGCTGCTAAACGTTTTGATGAAACCAAAGGATTTAAGTTTATTTCTTACGCTGTTTGGTGGATTCGTCAGGCTATTTTACAAGCCATTGTGGAATATTCAAGAATTGTACGCCTTCCTTTAAATAAAGTAGGTTCTTACAACAAAGTGAACGAAGCGTATTTGAATTTCATTCAAGAAAACGAACGTAATCCAACCGATGAGGAAATTGCTGATATTCTGGGCATGACTCCAAAGGAAGTAGCTAATATGCTTAAAGGTGGTGGTCGTCATTTATCCGTTGATGCACCTATTTCTGGTGAAGATGGTGATGCAACCATGTTAGACGTGATGAACATTGATCGTGGCATGAGTCCAGATTTAACTTTGATGGATCAATCGTTAAAAGACGAAGTTCAACAAGGTTTGTCGATCCTTTCACCTCGTGAAGTAGAAGTCCTCTCTTCTTACTATGGTTTGAACGGTTTCAAATCATTGACACTGGAAGAAATTGGAGAATTATATGGATTAACAAGAGAGCGTGTACGTCAAATTAAAGAACGTGCCATCCGACGTTTACGAAAATCATATAACAGAAACGCGATGAAATCCTATTTAGGACAGTAGTCTCGAATTACATAAATAATAAAGCCTATCAAAATCTTAGTTTTGATAGGCTTTGTTGTTTCCTAAAACGCTTCTCCAACCGTAATATAAAATTCTGGACTGGGTTCAAATTGCCCCCAACCGACATCCACCCGTAAATTAATCCGATCTTCTTTGAGTAACATAACTCGTAAACCTGTTCCGACCGTATACTTAAAACCAGATAAATCAAAACCATTGATATCAGGAGCAACCTGCCCGACTCCACCAAACACCACCATACCCAATTTCCAAAATAAAGGCAAGCGATATTCAGCCTGAAATACTAACATCTGATTGTCTCTATATCGCCCTTCATAAAATCCTCGTTGACGCTTATTACCACCCATCAATGCCATTTGATTGAAAGGTGCATCACCATTATTAAATTCTCCGATTGCATTAAAAGCTAGCGTATGTTTACCAAAACTTTTATAATAGGCAGCATCAATTCTCAATTTAGTATACTCATAATCACTGCCAAATACTTTAGAAAATGGCGTAAAACCTGTTTCGACAAACCATCCTTTTGTAGGATTGAATAAAAAATCTCTGGAATCATAATTGGCAACAAGTCCCAAACCTGAAATAGGGCCACCTTCAACACCAATCGTATTATTTGACTCTAGTAATCCATTTTCTTCTGTAAAGGTTATCGTACTCCAATCCATCGCATATTGTAAACCAACATATAAATTAGGTTTAATTTTACGCAAAGCATTGATCCGAATCCGAGGATAATCTACGCCAAACAACTCTCCTTCCGTATCAATTTGATCGTTACCAATACCAAAAAAGAAATAACTGTATTTATAATAACCCAACTCTCCATACAACCGATTCGTATTATTTTTCCAATTCAACTGAAAAGGTAAATATGCTAGAAATTGTTTATTCAAGGTATATGCAAAACCTAATTGCAATTGAGATGGATCATTCGCTTCTTCTCCTTTTTTGATACGCCAATTATACACACCAGCAGCACCAAAAGCCCAGTCCGTCTCTGGCGAGAAAAAAACTAAAGGTAATCCAAACCAAGAACCATTTTTATCAACCTGAATAGAATCATTAGTTATTTCAGATTGTGCAAAACTAGATGGACTAAAAATAATTGTAAAGAAGATCATCCAAAAGTAGACATGAAAATTACGAAAGGATAAATATGAATAAGTAGATGAGTGATGTTTAAAATAGGTCAAATAGCAAATTTTAAAAAAAGAAAAAATAGCTTGTTACTTTTCAAAGATATGTCATTATGCTAATAGAAACGGTCTTTATGGCGATAATAAGTTAATAATTGGGGCAAGGTGGGATATTAATTTAGCCTAAATTGCTCCAATTTTTTTTGGAAAGTTTAAATTATCACAGTTTATGTTTATGAATTTACAAATTAGTCGTACCCTTGCATTGAAAAATAGTACAACAATGAATTCTAATAAACAAACTGTCTCCGAAGAAGCAATGCAACTCGAATGGCAAGAAATACAAGCAGCTCAGCAAAATCCTGCTTTATTTCAACCATTATACAAACGCTACTACGAGGGTATTTTCCGTTTTATTTATCGCCGAACGTCCGATGAAAGTTTGAGTGCAGATATTTGCTCTCAAGTTTTTTTAAAAGCTATGCAAAAGTTATCAAACTATACCTATAAAGGTGTTCCTTTTTCTGCTTGGTTATATCGAATAGCCAGCAATGAAGTGACCCAACATTTTAGAAATACCCAGAAAAATAGAGTTGTTGCCGTAGAGGATCAGCAACTCGAACACATTGCAGAAGAAATCGATTTCGTAGATTATTCCATTTTACAGCAGATTATGATTGACGCTTTACACCAATTGAAACCAAGTGATTTAGAACTCATTGAACTACGCTATTTTGAAGAACGACCTTTTCAAGAAATCGCAAACTTACTAGATATAACTGAAAGCAACGCCAAAGTAAAAACATACCGAATTATAGAGAAAATTAAAAAAATTATCGCTTCCAGACCACAAAATGATTAAAACCATAAAAGCCTGTTTCAACATTTAATCATCCATTTTAAGAAGTGAAAATTCCGTTGTTATGAAAAAGAACAATTACAATATAAAGCAAGATTTAAAAAAGTTATCTAGCGAAGATATTGCCAAACATCAAGATTTTGGTGCTTTGCTAAAGCAGTTTCAGGCAACTGAAACCCCTCCAACTCCCCAAGTTAACACAAAAGTCCGAAGACTGTGGCAAATCGGTCTTGCCGCTGCCGCTGTCTTTGCAGGACTTTTACTGTACTCCAATTTTGGTGCATTTACAGAAACTACTGCTACCAAAACAGAAAATTATTTGGCTTCACAAGATTACGTCAATCCACCCATCAAAGAAGCGCAGGCTGCTTTTGCTAGTTATACCGTAGATGCATATTCTGGTGGAACGTATGAGTATAAAAGTGGCTCCAAACTAGTCATTCCCCCAAAAGCATTTGTCAATCGTTCTGGAAATTTTGCAATGGGAGAGGTCGAAATTAAATACCGTGAATACCATGATTATGTAGATTTCTTTATGTCAGGTATTCCAATGGAATATGATTCGGCTGGTGTCAACTATATTTTAGAATCGGCTGGTATGATTGAAATTTATGCTGAACAAGGTGGTGAACGTCTAGACATGGTCGCAGATAATCCGATTGAAGTGGAATTAATTTCTAACATTAATTTAGATGAAAAAGGAAAAGCACCAAAATATAATATTTACAAACTCGATAAAGAAAATCGCAATTGGGTGTACCAAGACGTTGATAACATGACGATTGTTGAAGAAGATATTGATTTTTCTAAATTCGCTACCGAGGAAAATAGTCCAGAAAATAGTCTAACCGAAGCATTAGCCGAAATAGATCAAGATCGTACACGCCAAATGAATGCGATTGAGGCCAGTATTCCACAACCAAAACGTCCGACTCCGCCATCCAGAGGGAATGAATTGAACTATTCGTTTGATTTAGATATTTTATCACCCGAAGGTGGCAACAACTTATCTGCCGAACACCAAGCTGTTAATGAAGCCCAAGCCGAAATTGCCGCTTTACAGCAAAAATATGCAGGTATTGTTTGGGAAGTATTGCCGAATCAACCACAATTTAATACATCGGTAGAACAAACTATTTGGGAAGATTTCAAGCTCGATCAAACAGGCACTCAAAACTATGTGTTGACATTAATAGGTGGACAAACTGAGGTAAAAGTGAACGTTCAACCTGTTTTATTGGGTGAAGATTATGATAATGCTCGATCGACTTTTGAAGCAGAAATGGCAGCTTATAGTGCAGCTATGGCAGAACGTGAACAAAAATTACAAGATCGCAAAGCAACCCTCAATAGTGCGATAGCATTAGCACAAGAAATAGCTAATAAAGAATATGAAGAGCGCAGAGCAGCTATGATTGCCGCTGGACGTGCTGATCGTGCTACCGATGAAATGTTGAGAGCAAAAGTATTGAATCGTTTCCAAGTACGGTCATTCGGTATTTGGAATTGTGATCGTCCACTGCCACCATACATTTATGCTAAAAATGGGACGTTTGAAAACCAGAAAAAAGATAAATATGAGAATAACATCGCTTACATTGTTGATAAGAATAGAAATACTATTCGACGCTTTTATATTGATGGAAAAACAACGGTTCAATACGATAAAAATACGGATAATTTAATGTGGATTGTAACTAGAGAAAATAGAATTGCAGTTTATCGCCCAGAGGATTTTGATAAGATCAAAGAACAGCAAGGTGAACATACATTTGTAATGAATTTGGTCGATCAAGAAATTAATTCCGAAGAAGATGCTCGTAAGATCCTTGATTTTTAATCCACTACTCCATTTGATAAGAATTACTTAATTTAGTTTATAATTTACTACCTACATCGGATGTGTTCGGTGTAGGTTTTTTTATAAAAAAAATGAACCACTTATTTATATAATATTCTTCTGCACCAACACTTCGTTGAAAAGCCTCCCTGATAACTCGGGCAGGTGGTATTAACACAAAATCACTAATTCTAAATTAAGCATTTAATTAATTCTTCATTCCTTATTGAGTCAACCTAAATGTTATTTTATGTTATTTTAATAGGATTTAAAATAGGAGATTCTTCTTTATTATGAAATCCTTCTATATTTGTCCAAATTGAAAACATAACATGTGAAAACACACTCCACTCCTACAGATGTTGTCATTATTGGCGGAGGTCTCGCAGGACTTTGTTCAGCTATTCACTTATCTAAATACAATATCAAGGTATTATTGATTGAAAAAAATGAATATCCAAAACATAAGGTTTGTGGAGAATATATTTCTAATGAAGTACTGCCCTATTTAGATTATTTGGGAATTGATGTTTTTCATTTAGGCGCACCAAAGATTAATAGATTTCAATTATCTACACCTAAAAATAGATTAATCCAAACCAATTTACCACTCGGTGGCTTCGGTATTAGTCGCTACACTCTAGATCATGCACTTGCTGAAAAAGCCAAAGCTCTAGGCGTAAGAATCATTCACGATGTGGTAACCAATGTTCAATTTTCTAATAATATTTTTTCCATTCAAACAAAAAGCACACAATTCCATTCTAGTATGGTCATCGGTGCTTATGGTAAACGTTCCAACTTAGATATTAAATTGAACCGAGCATTTATCCGACAAAAATCACCATTTTTAGCGGTCAAAACTCATGTAAAAGGCGATTTTCCAAACGATTTAGTGGCGTTACATAATTTTAAAGGTGGTTACTGTGGTGTTTCTAAAGTAGAAAATGATAGCATTAATCTTTGTTATATAACGGAATTTAAAGCGTTTAAAAAATTTAAAGACATTGATGAATTTCAAAAGAAGGTAGTATTTAAAAATAAATATTTAAAGGATATTTTTAAGAATAGCCAAGCCATTTTCGATACCCCACTAACCATTAGTCAGATTTCTTTTGAACATAAAAATCCCATTGAAAATCACATGATTATGTGTGGCGATACGGCTGGTTTAATTCATCCGCTTTGTGGAAACGGTATGAGTATGGCAATTCGGGGGGCGCAAATGGCTTCGCAGTTAATTATTGATTATTTACAAAAAAGGATCACCTCACGAGTTGCACTCGAAACTGCCTATGAAGCCGCTTGGAATAGGGAATTTAAAAACCGTTTAAGAGTCGGATATTTGGTATCCAAAATTTTCAGTAAAAATCAATTATCTGAGCTTATGATACCTATTGTTAAACAAGTTCCAAGTATCTTACCAAACATTATCAAACGAACACACGGAAAACCTATGATTGTAAAATGAACTTATTTATAGACACTACACATCGTACTGACGAAGAGGAAATCATGGACGATTTTTCTATTGACGGAAAAGTTTTACATGATACTTTAGATACTTTAGCAACCATTAATAAATGGTTGGGCGGAAATAAGATTGCGCTCGACAGTATTAAAAAAGTCTTGAAAAATCATCCAAAAACCGAACCCATCACGATTATAGATTTGGGTTGTGGAGGCGGTGACATTTTGAGAAGAATTTCAATATTTGGAAAAAAAGCAGGCTATCGTTTCAATTTAATTGGTATTGATGCCAATAAAGATGCTATTGTTTACGCTAAAAAACTTTCTGAAGATTATGATAATATCTCTTATTTCGATTATGATTTATTTTCGGAAGAATTTGACCAATTGGAATATGATCTCGTTTTATCCACTTTGTTTTTGCATCATTTTAAAGAAGCACAAATTATTAGTGTCTTAGAAAAAATACTTCAAAAAGCTAAATTAGGTATCATCGTCAATGATTTACATCGCCACCCGATGGCATATTACCTGTTCAAATTAATCACGATTCCTGTTACCAATAGACTAATCATCGAAGATGGATTAACCTCTGTTTTACGCGCTTTTAAACGTAAAGAATTAGTATCCTTTTCCGAAAAACTCAACGTTGTACCCTATATCAAATGGAAATGGGCCTTTCGTTATCAATGGATTATCCAAAAATAATATGAGTGTAAAAATTACATCGGTAGCCAAACAACTACCAAAATATAATCGAGCCACTGCCGATATTTTGCCTTTTTTAGATGTTTGGTTATCGGGACAAGAAGATCGGTTCAAACGAAAAGTGAAAAAGATTTTTGAAAACGCAGCCGTTGATCGGCGTTATTCTATCATGGATCCAGAAGAGGTATTTACCAAAACTTCTTTTGAAGAAAAAAATGATATTTATGTTCGAGAAGTGGTTGGTTTAGCAGAAAATGCGCTCCTCAAATCCTTAGAAAAAGCGAATCTGAAAGCACAGGATATCGACTATATTATCACGGTTAGTTGTACGGGAATTATGATTCCATCTTTGGATGCTTATTTGATTAACCGACTACATATGAAACAGGATATTGTTCGCTTGCCCGTTACGGAAATGGGTTGTGCAGCAGGTGTTTCTGGGATTATTTATGCTAAAAATTTTCTAAAATCTAATCCCAATAAACGAGCGGTGGTCGTCTCTGTTGAATCACCAACAGCTACTTTTCAGCTAGATGATTTTTCGATGGCAAACGTCGTTAGTGCAGCTATTTTTGGCGATGGTGCAGCTAGTGTCGTCTTATCTTCTTACGAAAATGAAACAGGGCCAACCATCAAAGATGAATCCATGTATCATTTTTTTGATACAGAATATATGATGGGATTTAAGTTGACCAACACAGGCTTACAAATGGTCTTGGATGTGACCGTTCCAGAAACTATTGCTGATCATTTTCCAAAAATCATTCATCCTTTTTTAGAAAAAAACGGGCTTTCTATTCAAGATATTAACCATCTTATTTTTCATCCAGGTGGTAAAAAGATCGTACAAACGGTTGAAGATTTATTTGGTTCTTTAGGTAAAAATATAGATGATACGAAAGAGGTGCTCAAACAATATGGGAATATGAGTAGTGCGACCGTTTTGTATGTTTTAGAACAATTTATGGATAAAAATCCATCAAAAGGAGAAAAGGGAATCATGCTAAGTTTTGGCCCTGGTTTTTCAGCACAACGTATTTTATTAGAATGGTAAACGAATTTAAACAACATAACTATTGGGCAATCATACTAGGTGGTTCGAGCGGACTTGGGTTGGCATCTGCCAAAAAGTTAGCAGCACACGGCATGAATATCTGTATTATTCATAGAAATCCTCGTTCCCAAATGGATGAAATATCATTAGAATTTGAGAAAATAAAAGTACATAATATTCAGTTCAAATCCTTTAATATGGATGCCATTAACCCTTCAAAGCGTCAAAACTTTATAGAAGAAATTCCTCAATATTTAGGTAAAAATGGTAAAATCAGAACACTCATACACAGTATTGCCAAAGGAAATCTTAAACCGATGATTTCCAATGAAAACTCAACCCTGAAAACAGATGATTTTAATTTAACCATCAACGCTATGGCGGTAAGTTTGTATGATTGGACAACTGCTATTTTTGAAGCGAACCTCTTTGCAAGTGATGCTCGAATTATCAGTTTCACAAGTGAAGGAAATACCAAAGCATGGCAGAATTATGCGGCTGTTTCAGCGGCTAAAGTTGCATTAGAAGCTATTAGCAGAAATATAGCTTTAGAATTTGCACCACACGGAATTAAATCTAATTGTATACAAGCAGGTGTAACCGATACTGCTTCTTTGCGCATGATTCCAAACCATGAAACCATTAAAAATCATACGTTGATCCGTAATCCATTTAACCGACTGACTACACCTGAGGATGTTGCAAATGTTGTCTATTTATTATGTAAAGATGAAGCTCGATGGATTAATGGAAGCATTATTCCTGTAGATGGAGGTGAACACATTTCTTAAATTATCTAGTATGACTTCTGACCAAATTATCAACCTACTACCCTACCAAACTCCTTTTCTTTTTGTGGATGGACTTAGCCATATTTCTGAAGAAAGTATTAAAGGACACTATACATTTAAAGAAACGGAATTTTTTTATTCAGGTCATTTTAAAAACAAGCCAATTACGCCCGGTGTTATATTAACCGAATGTATGGCGCAAATCGGTGTCGTTTGTTTGGGTATCTATTTATTGAAAAATATAGGCACTCATCCTCAAATTGCACTCACATCTAGTCAAGTAGATTTCTATAAAATGGTATTACCCAACGAAAAAGTAACCGTGGTTTCTGAAAAAGAATATTACCGCTTTAATAAACTAAAATGTAAGGTGAACATGTACAACGAAAAAGAGGAACTGGTTTGCCGAGGTACAATTGCGGGAATGCTCAAAAATCTATCAAGCGATGCAGAATAAAAGAGTCGTCATCACGGGGATGGGTGTGGTAGCACCAAATGGAGTTGGACTAAGCGAATTTACGAAAGCTATTAAAAATGGTCATTCTGGAATCACCTATTATCAAAACCTCAAAGATTTAAATTTTTCGTGTTGTATTGGTGGTATTCCACAAGTTTCAGAAGAAAAAAAATTGGAATATTTTACGCCTCTACAACTTCGAGGTTTCAATAGCGATGGTATTCTATATGGCTGTATGGCAGGTATTGATGCATGGAAAGATGCAGGTTTATCTGTTGACGCTGATAGTGCATTAGATCAGGACAGTGGAACTATTTTCGGAACAGGTACTTCTGGTGTAGAGAAATTTAGAGAAGCCATTTATAAAATTGATGATAAAAAAGTAAAGCGACTTGGTAGTACGGCTGTGATTCAAACCATGACGAGCGGGGTTAGCGCATACTTGGGTGGAATATTGGGTTTAGGAAATCAAGTCACGTCTAATTCATCAGCATGTACAACGGGAACAGAAGCTATTATTTTAGGTTTTGATCGTATAAGAGCTGGAAAAGCAACACGAATGTTAGTTGGTAGTTGTAGTGATAACGGCCCGTATATTTGGGGTGGTTTTGATGCGATGCGAGTAATGACCTACAAACATAATGATTCACCTGAACAAGGGTCAAGACCCATGAGTGCTACTGCTAGTGGTTTTGTTCCTGGCAGTGGCGCAGGTGCGTTGGTTTTAGAATCTTTGGAAAGTGCCTTGGCTCGAAACGCACCCATTTATGCCGAAGTACTAGGCGGCGCTTTAAACTCAGGAGGACAGCGTAATGGTGGTACGATGACTGCACCAAATGAACAAGCGGTCATCCATTGTATTACTAAAGCAATTGAATATTCAAATATTTCTCCGAATGATATTGATACGATCAATGGGCATTTAACCGCAACATCCAAGGATGGTGTAGAGATCAAAAATTGGACAAAAGCATTGAACCGAAATGGAGCGGATTTCCCTTATATTAATTCGCTTAAATCTATGGTTGGACACTGTCTGACGGCTGCGGGTAGTATCGAATGTGTTGCAACGGTTCTACAATTGAAGGAACAATTTATTTTTCCGAATATCAATTGTGAGGACGTGCATCCAGAAATTTTAAATTTAATTTCGGAAGAAAAAATACCCCAAAAAATGGTTCAAAAAAACATACAAATAGCGGCTAAAGCCAGCTTTGGTTTTGGTGATGTCAATGGATGTGTTATCTTCAAAAAAATTTAAATTAATATCATGGAAAAAACAGAACTCATTACCAAATTGAAATCCATTGTCCAGCCATACATACAAGACGAAGAAGCCTTTAATAATCTTTCTGAGAATACAGATTTCATTAAAGACTTAAAAATAAATTCTGCTAATTTAGTAGATGTTGTCTTGGATGTGGAAGATGAATTTGATATTGCTATTGACAATGACGATATGGAAAAAATGCTCTCGGTTCAAGCTGCGATGGATATCGTCAATGCAAAACTAGCCGCTAAATGATTGGAAACGACATCGTTGATTTGAAAATAGCTACCATAGAATCCAACTGGAATAGACCCCGTTTTTTAGATAAAGTATTTACAGATGATGAGCAGCGTGTTATTTTTAATGCTGAACATCCATCAAATATGGTTTGGTTACTTTGGAGCATGAAAGAAGCCGCTTATAAAGTGCATCTACAGCAAAATAGTCAACGATTTTATAATCCTAAAAAACTAGTATGCACATTAAGTACTTTTATCAGTGGGCATGTTCAATATAATGATAATCAATACTTTACTACCTCTAATATAAACAAAAACTTCATTCATACTATAGCCTATTTGGAAGCACCTAAATCTATATATTCAAAACAATTTGAACTTCAAAATACCTCATATAAAACGCAATCTGATACTTCAAAAAAACATCTTTTACAATCCTTTTCAGCTATTAAAAATGTATCCATTCATAGTTTGAACATGATGAAAGACAGCCATAATATTCCCCGTCTATTTTACAAAAATCAAGTTCAAAAAGATGCCTTTTCAATATCACATCATGGAACATACGGATCAATTGCAATTCAAATTTGAATAATAAACCTTCTATTTATCAAAGATTGATTACCTTTAAACATGACAATACACAACAGTACTATTGATGATATTAATGAAATTTTTCGTTTGTATGGCATGGCTAAAGCCTTTCAACATGCTAAAGGAGTGGTCGAGTGGCCGATCTTTGAACAGTCATTGGTAGAAACCGAAATCAAAGAGCAACGACAGTGGAAACTTGTTATGGACAATCAAATTGCCTGTGTCTGGACGACCACTTTTGATGATCCGTTAATTTGGTTGGAACGCAATACCGACCCTGCTGTCTATATTCATAGAATTGCTACGAATCCAGATTTTCGAGGAAATGATTTGGTGAAAAAAATTGTTAATTGGGCTAAAAAATATGCAACCGCAAACCAAAAAAAGTTTATTCGAATGGACACCGTTGGAAAAAATACTTCTTTAATTAATTACTACAAAAAGAGTGGTTTTGACTTCTTGGGAATGTTACAATTGGAAGATACAGATGCTTTACCTACTCATTACCACAAAGCAAATGTGAGTCTTTTTGAAATAAAATTATAGAGAAATTATTTTATAAAATTTATGATAAAAATACTAATAGCTGACGACCATACCATGTTTGTAGATGGAATTGAATCCATTCTACGGAATGAAACAGACGTTGAATTAGTCGCAAAATGTTATGACGGAAATAGTGTATTCAACCTACTCAAAGAAAACGATATTGATGTACTTCTATTGGATGTGAATCTACCAGATATTAGTGGGATTGATGTGTGTAAACGTTTACGAAAAGAGTATCCGAAATTACGAGTTTTAGCGCTGTCCATGTACAACGAAGAAAGTTTTATTTCTGAAATTTTGAAAAATGGGGCATCTGGCTATATTTTAAAAAATACGGGACGAGCAGAATTAATGAAAGCCATACAATTGGTACATGAAGGTCAAACCTATTTTAGTGATGCCGTCACTCAAACCATTATGAAAAGTATGGTTAAGGGGAATGATTCTTCAAACAAAAAGAAAAAGGAATTTCCGAAAATATCTCGTCGTGAAAAGGAAGTTCTACAACTTATTATTGAAGAATTTACCACCCAAGAAATCGCCAATCAACTCTTTATCAGCCTCAAAACGGTAGAATCACACCGATCCAATTTATTAGCAAAACTTAACGTTAGAAATACAGCAGGTTTGGTTCGTTTGACCATCGAAAACAACCTACTCGATACTGAAAAGAAATAATCCATATAAATGTTTGTTCGTTTCGTTAGTTTAGTTCTGGTACTACTTCCACTATTCAGTAAGGCACAATTGGTGTTGGATAGTCTGAGAGTATTATATCCTGAACAATTTATTGAACAGCAAATTGATGAAGGGGTTGCCAATAACCAATTCGATCAGGTGGCCGATGGTTACAAAGCATTGAGTACAATTTACTTTGAACAAAACAAAAAAGAAGACGCTTTAAAAGCATTAACTAAAAGTATTCAATATTATGGTATACTTGACGATTCACTCAACTATCATCAAGGCAATCTGATCTTAACGGATTTTTATCTCAACTCCAAATTGTACAAAGAGGCACTTGAACTTAACTTAAAGGCACTCCGTTTTTTTAAAAATAAAGAGGATCGAAAAGCGCAGTTATCCATTTCCAAAAAACTAGCCGAAATTTATAGACTTCAAAAAAATGTACCCAAAGAGTACGAATTTCTAAAGAACAGTTTACAACTCAACAATAGTATTAAGGATACGTTGATGGAGATTCAACTACAAATCCAGAAAGCGAATTGGATGAAAGATCACCAAAATTATGAAGCGGCTTTGGATGCCATTTACCTTGCTGCAAATCATAGTAAAGTCATAGGACAGGATTCTTTTTTATGTGAAATTTATTTTCAATTAGGCGTCATTAGTCAATTGTACGGCGAGAATCAGGTCGCAAAAAAATATATGAATCGAGCCGATTCTTTGTATCAACTACACTCTAATGCTTACATCAATTACTCCAGCTACAAAGAAATTTCTGATGCGTTTATGGAGCTTAATCAACCCAAAAAAGCGTATGCCTATTTGAATACTTACTTACATCAAAAAGATAGTTTAGATAATCAAAATCAATTAGATGCTATCAATCAACTCATTGTTCAATACCAACAAGAACAACAAAAAGCGGCTATTAAAAACCTACAAGAACAAAAGGTAGATGTGCAAGTCAAATCTAAACTGCAAAGTAATATTATCACATCCATTTTGGTTGGTGTTATCGCTATTTTAATTGGTCTATATTTAATTATTCGGTTTTACCAGCAACAAATTTCTGCAAAAGAAACCATTACTATTCAAAAAGAGGAAATCAATCGACAACGGATTGTAGACTTAGAAAATAATCTCAAAATTGAAACCATGCAATCCATGTTGGCAGGTCAGGAAGCCGAACGGGAACGAGTGGCCAAGGATTTACATGATAGTTTAGGCGGTTTACTTTCTACGATCAAACTCCAATTTGAATCCGTTGCCACAAAAATGACCAATCTCAATAAAGTCAAAGAATACAACAAAGCCAATATTATGTTGGACGAGGCGTGCCAAGAAGTCCGAAATATCTCAAATAATATGCAGCCAGGCGCTTTACTTAAACTGGGTCTTGTTCCTGCACTTAAAGATTTAATGAACCGCTTTCAAGGCGACCACTACCCCGATATTGACTTTCAACATTATGGTTTGGAGGAGTACCGATTAGACAATACCACTGCATTAATGTTGTTCAGAATCATCCAAGAACTGCTCAATAACTCCATCAAATACGCCAAGGCCGACGAGATTTTTGTACAACTCACCCGCAATGAAAATGAAATTATTGTCACGGTAGAAGATGACGGCATTGGTTATGATCCCGACACCGCCAAAAAAGGCATGGGAACAGAAAACATCAATTCAAGGGTTAATTACTTGAAAGGCGAACTTAATGTCCATTCGATTATTGATAAGGGGACTTCGACGATGATAAATATACCGCTTTGAGAGGTGAGAACACTGTGCTTTGAGAGCATTTAGCTACGCTAAATTTTGAGAAATGAGACTCCAAAGCGACTTTTGAGCGTCTAATTTGGAGTCTCATTTCTCAAAGTTCCGATTCATCGGAACGATCTCAAAGCACAGTGTTCTCACTTCTCACCCCAACGCCTGCTCAATATCCGCAATAATATCATCAATATGTTCTAAACCAACCGAAACACGAATTAGTCCGTTTGTGATGCTGACTTCTTGTCGGGCAGATTCTGTAAGTTTAGCGTGGGTAGTACTCGCTGGATGAGTTACAATAGTACGGGTATCACCGAGATTGGCACTGAGGGTACACATTTTAATTCGATCTAGGAATTGTATGCCTTTTTCAATGCCATCTTTCAGTTCAAAAGTGACCAGTCCACCACCGAGTTTCATTTGTTTTTTTGCAATGTCGTAGGATGGGTGGCTTTCCAAAAATGGATAATTGACTTTAGATATTTGTGAATGATGACTTAAATGTTTAGCCAAATTTAGAGCATTTTCACAATGACGATCTAAGCGAACATGTAGTGTTTCTAGACTTTTTGTTAATATCCAAGCATTGAAAGTAGACAAAGTTGGTCCTGTATTACGACCAAATCGACGGATTTCATCGATACTTTCGTGACTTCCACATGCAACACCACCCAAGACACGTCCTTGCCCGTCGATAAATTTAGTAGCAGAATGCAAAATAATATCAGCTCCGAAACGAGCAGGTTGTTGTAAATAAGGCGTCGCAAAACAGTTATCGACCACAAACAGAAGTTGATGTGTTTTTGCAAATGCGCCTGCTTTTTCTAAATCTATAATATCTAAACCTGGATTGGATGGTGTTTCGACAAACAACATTTTCGTATTGGACTGTACAGCTTTTTCCCAGTCTTCCATACGATTGGAATCTACAAACGTATACTCAATCCCCCATTTGGGTAACCAATTCAAAAGAACTTGATAGGTTGATCCAAAAATGGCACGTGAGGCAATAATATGATCGCCCTGTCCCAAAAAAGTCATCAACGTTCCAAACACACCCGACATACCAGAAGCCATAGAAACGGCATCTTCTACTCCTTCTAAGGCAGCCATTTTGAGTTCAAATTCCCGACAAGTGGGATTGGTAAAACGGCTATAAATATTTCCCTCCTGCTCCCCTGCAAACATCGAACGCATCTGTTCGGCATTTTTAAACGTATAACTCGACGTTGGGAAAATAGGTGTACTATGTTCTCGATGCTGTGTTTGTTCTGTCTGAATACGGATCGCTTTTGTCTCAAATTTCATTTAAATCGTGTTGTTGATAATTTCAAAACTCGTCGTTATCTTCGACATAGGTTCTAGTGCTTTGGAAACGGAACAATATTTTTCAATAGATAAAGCAATCGCTTTTTCTGCTTTTTTGGGATCAACATTACCAGTCAAAATATAGTGTGCATGAATGGTTTTATAAAAAGAATAGGTATCTGCTTTTTCTTTTTCACCATCTACTTTGACATCAATATCCATCAATTCTTGACGCATTTTTTTCAAAATCATCACAATATCAATGGTACTACAACCTGCCACGCCCATCAACAATAATTCCATTGGACGAACGCCTTTATTCTCACCACCAATGTCTGGGCTACCATCCATTTCTATACTATTACCTGTTTCATTGGTCGCTTTAAAGTGCATGGCTTTATTAAGCCGTTTCATTGTAATTTGTGTCATATGTATTGCTTTTATATAATCAGAAAATGACGAACTTTGCGTTTTTAACATTTGTTACATATCTACCGTAAAGATAGTGCGTTTAGTACACATATGAGAACATTATTGATTACACTTCTTTCTATTCTTTCATTTCAATGTTATTGTCAAATTTCAATCAACGAAGTTTCGTCTAATAACGAGACTTTACTATTAGACAATTATGGGGAGGCATCAGACTGGATTGAATTATACAATTTTTCTGATAACAATATTAATTTAGAGGGGTTTGCATTGAGCGATAGTGGTGATGATGTACAAAAGTGGATTTTTCCGAATATTGAAATGCCTCCACAATCATTTCTAATCGTATTTGCTTCGGATAGAAATGAGACCAATCCCGTTTTACATGCAAACTTTAAGATCTCTTCTAATGGAGAAACGCTTTATCTTAGCGATGCTAATAACCAATTAATCAGTTCATTAACCATACCTTCATTAAGCGACGATATAAGTTATGGAAGCTTACCAGATGGAAGTGAACAACTATTTTATTTTGATGAGGCTACTCCTGATGCCAGTAATGAAAATGGAAATTTCTTGGTTTTTGCGCCTGATCCAGTATTTGAAAACACCAATTATTTCCATGAAAGTGCGGTAACTATTTCACTTTCATGCACCAATTCCGATTGTAAAATTTATTACACACTAGATGGCAGTACGCCAAGTGAAGAGTCTTTTTTGTACACCGAACCATTTTTACTAGATCAATCTGCCAGCATCCGTGCTATCGCATTTGGTGAAAATGTAGAACCGTCTAATATTGTTACTCAAACCTATTTCATCGACGATAATCAAAGTCTACCTATTGTCAATATCACGGTTGAAGACTCCATTCTTTTCGATCCCATCAACGGACTTTTTGAATTTGGGGAACATGCAGAATCGGATTGGCCGTACTGGGGTGCTAACTTTTGGGAAAATAAAGAAATACCTGTTCATTTTGAATATTTTTTGTCGGATCAAAGTTTGGCGTATCAACACGAAATTGGTCTCAAAACACATGGTGGACGAGGTTCAAGAACTAATACCCTTAAATCAATTCGATTATTAGCGAAAAATAAATATGGACTAGAACATATAGAATATCCATTTTTTGAGACACGATCTCGTTCTAAGTACAAAAGAATCGTACTTAGAAATGCCAGTGGTGATTTTGGCTGGGCATATATGCGTGATGCGTTTATGGCAAACTTTATTCTTGAAGAAGGTTTTGATATTGACTGTTTAGCTTCTAAGCCTGTGCTTTGGTATATCAATGGTCAATTTCATGGTTTAATGTATTTACGAGAAAAATCGGATGAATATTTTTTGGCAAATAATTTTGGTGTTGAAATTGATAGCTTAGATTTATTAGAATTTGATACGAGTACGATTATTGGCAATCGAGAACATTTTGAAGCGTTTTATGACTTTACTCAAAACAATGATTTAAGTGATCCTAATCATTATGAATATGCAGCTTCACAAATGGACATTCAGTCTTTGGTTGATTATTTTGTTATTCAAACTTTATCAAACAATACGGATTGGCCAGCGAATAATATCAAATATTGGCGAGAACGTAAGGTTGGTGCTAAGTGGCGATATTTGTTATTCGATATGGATGTTGCTTTGGGTGCTAGAAGTTGGTCGGATGCAGATGTAGATTCTTTTGGAGGTAAAATGACAGATTTTGATGGATTAAATAAGCACATTAATATTATGCAAGCTTTTTTGGCAAATCAAGGATTTAGACATTATTTTATCAATCGCTATGCAGATATTATCAATACTAGCTATGTTCCAGAATATTTAGTAAAAAAAGTCGATCAACATATCGATCAAATCATTCCATATATGCCCCGACAGTTGGAAAAATGGGATATTCAATCCTACGAAGAATGGTCGGGGGAAAAACTAGATGAAATCTATGAATTTGTAGAAGATCGCCCTACTTATGCACGAGATTATCTTCAAAGTTATTTTGATTTAGAAGCTCAAATTGAATTGGAACTCAATGTTTATCCACCCAATGCAGGAACTATCAGACTGAATACCATCGAACCCCATCAGTATCCTTGGAAAGGAATCTATTACAAAGGCGTTCCTGTTTCGATGGAAATTATTCCAAATACTGGTTATCAATTTAAAGGATGGCAAGCACTTCACAGTTTTTCAGAACTCAATTCAAACCCTCAATTTTCATTTAATTTTGAAGAACATGATGCAGTTACAGCTGTATTTGAAACTACAAAAGAACAGGATTACGAATTAACTGTTTTTCCAAATCCTATAACTGAAAATACGGTTCAATTTTCGTTTGTGCTAGATGAAATTTCAGAGGTTCAATATTCTGTTTATTCTACCAATGGGCAGTTGGTATATCAATCACCTTCGAGCATTTTAAATGCTGGATTACACCGTCCAAAAATCAAACTATCCAATCTCAAAACGGCTGAGAATAATCAGGTTTTTGTATTATATTTAGATACCAAAACTGGAACAGTTTCGCAACCATTTATCATGTTGCATCCCTAATTAATAAGCACTTAAATCTATGATATTAAGATCGTTATGCTCTTCGTTATCGTTTATTATATTGCTAACTCCAATGGGTTGCGATGAGCCGAGTGTGGTAGGCGATCCATTTATAACTGAAATCACATCCTTAGAAAAAAAGTTTGATCTACCTGAAATAGTTAATGAGTCTTCTGGTTTAATCCACTTCAACAATCAAGTTATTACACACAATGATAGTGGTGATACGACGTATTTATATCTCATTGAATCAACTACTGGACTCCTAGATGAAACAAAATTAATTGAAAATATAGATCATAGGGATTGGGAAGCTCTAACGCAAAACGAATCCTCTATTTTTATTGGTGATTTCGGTAATAATGCTGGTAATAGATCCGACTTGAAGGTATATCAAATAGATAAAACGACTTTTGATGTAACAGATACCCTTTCATTCGCTTATGCTAATCAAGTAGATTTTGATCCTGAAAACGAGCAACATAATTTTAATATGGAAGCCATGATTTGGTGTCAAGATCGTCTATTTTTATTTTCAAAAAGCCATCTGAATTTGAAAACGTATTTATATGAACTTTACCCTTTAATTGATTCTGTTCAAGTCCCTTCTCCAATTGATTCTTTCGATGTAAATGCTTTAGTGACAGATGCGGCATACTGGGAAGAAACGCAACAATTAGCTTTGATTGGATACGATAATGCTCAGGATTTGAATACGTATGTTTATCTTTTTGACAATTTTAACCCCATCAATTTATTCTATTCTACTCCAAGAAGTTTAGCATTAGATATCAACGAACAGATAGAAGGCTGTACTTATGTTGATGAAAATACACTTTGGATTACGTCAGAAAAGGAAACAAATTTTGGTGGAAATCTATATGAGTTGGTCTTTGATTAATCAGTTGGTGTGTTTTGTAAAACTTCGATTAATTCGTCTAAATCCCAAGCATCTTCGTAGTTATATTCTCCAATCTTAGTCCGAACGAGCTTTGTCAAATGCGCTCCACTATTTAGGGCTTTTCCAAAATCATAGGCCAAACTTCGAATATAAGTACCCTTACTGCAACAGACTCGAAAGTCTATATTTGGAAAATTGGTAGAATCCACTTCAAAATCATAAATATGAACGGGTCGGGCTTTAACCTCTACTTTTTCACCTTTTCTCGCTCTTTTGTATAACGGTTCTCCATTCACTTTTAAAGCAGAAAACATGGGTGGAAGCTGTTCTATATCGCCTAAAAATGATAGTCGAGCTTGCTCTATCAGTTCTTTTGTAATATGATCGGTTGGATATTCTTGATCGACCTCCATTTCTAGATCGTGTGATGGCGTAGTACCACCTAAGGTGATTGTTCCAGTATATTCTTTAAACATCCCCTGATAGGAATCTAATTTTTTGGTGAATTTCCCTGTGCATAAAATCAATAAACCTGTTGCAAGCGGGTCTAATGTACCTGCATGACCAACTTTTATTTTTTTGATATTTAAACGTTTTTTTAAATTATACCGCACTTTGTTGACGACATCAAACGAGGTCCATGTCAAAGGTTTATTAACCAACAACATCGTTCCTTCCAAAAAATTAATACCCGAAATATCTTTTGATTTGGTTTGCACGTTTCTTATCATTTTTCTTGCGAAGTAGCGTAAACTAAAAAGTGGCTAACAACTTTAAAAGCTGCTAACCACTTAGTGACCTCGGCAGGACTCGAACCTGCAACCTCCTGAGCCGTAATCAGGTACTCTATCCAATTAAGCTACGAAGCCATTATTTTCTTTATATAATCTCGACCTTGTCCTGATTTCAAGTAAACCTCTCGTTTCCTTGCTTCTATTCTTGTTGGAAAAGTCTCTGTGAGAATAACCCTCCAAGGTCGATATGGTTTGGTCGACTTTGTCTTTCCTCTATTATGTTCTAATAAGCGTTTTTCAACATCTTGAGACATTCCTGTGTAATATCTTTTGTAATCTTCGCTATATAAAACATAAACATAATGCATCTTTGCGATTTTAGGTACTCCCTGCCTGCCGCAGGCGGGTATCCAATTAAGCTACGAAGCCATTATTTT
>JAHDFQ010000003.1:0-16267 GCA_020628085.1 Saprospiraceae bacterium | reverse complement strand
GTACTCCCTGCCTGCCGCAGGCGGGTATCCAATTAAGCTACGAAGCCATTATTTTCTTTATATAATCTCGACCTTGTCCTGATTTCAAGTAAACCTCTCGTTTCCTTGCTTCTATTCTTGTTGGAAAAGTCTCTGTGAGAATAACCCTCCAAGGTCGATATGGTTTGGTCGACTTTGTCTTTCCTCTATTATGTTCTAATAAGCGTTTTTCAACATCTTGAGACATTCCTGTGTAATATCTTTTGTAATCTTCGCTATATAAAACATAAACATAATGCATCTTTGCGATTTTAGGTACTCCCTGCCTGCCGCAGGCGGGTATCCAATTAAGCTACGAAGCCATTATTTTTGAGATTGCAAATATACAACAGTTTTGAAAAATAGAAAGAATTTTTCATTAAAAATTTAAAACTAATTATATGCTCTATATTTATAACCCTATTTCACAAAAATTAGTTCACTAACTACATTACCTCTTGAATTTCCAAGAACAACATAATACATACCCGAAAGAAGTCGGTTGGGTACTTGATAGGTTTTTTCATTAAAATCTGGTGGAAAGAAATAATCCTCGAATTGAAGCTGTCCAAGGGAATTATAAATTTTCACAAAATGTTGATCGTAATTGATCGTTTCGTATTGAATTTCAAAATAAGCATCCTCCTTTGAAATAGGATTGGGTACAACTTTCATCGTAGTTAACAAAGCAACTTCTTCACAGTACGTCCGAATACTCCTAGAGATGTTTGAAATATTTAATCGACCACCTGAAAGAGTTTTAGACTCAAAACTTGGTATTTGATCCGTGCCTTCAAGGAGATTAGATTTTAATGCCAAGGCCATTGTAGCAGGATCATTTTTGTAGGCTTCTATATAAGCAGGACAAGGAAGTGCATACGCAAGGGCAATCGCACCAGCTACATGAGGAGTGGCTGCGGAAGTACCACCAAAATCATCATACTTATTATTTGGATCAGTGGTAAATGAACCTGTTCCAGGCGCAGCTAAATCAATACTTTGTTTTCCGAAACCTGCCATAAATTCAAGTTCGTCATTTTGATCAGAATTGGTTACGGTGATTAAAAAATCACTGGTACAAGATGTAGGAATATCACCTTCTATATCAACGTCGTAATGATCGTTAGCCGTTGCTCCAACATTCAAAATCCCTTTTTCACCTAAAATATCATACATATCGCACCAAACTGGAAAATCTTCTGGCATCACTCGTTTGATACCTAAGGAAATTGTGCTAGCTACGACGAATGCACCTTGTTCGCCATTTGTTTGGTCATACAATTCTCTTTGTTCCAAAATATAAAAATAGGCTTCTACGATGTCAGATTCTAATCCCTTTACACTCAATAGCATCATTTTAACATTCCAATTAACACCCGTTATTCCAATGCCATTGTTGCCTACTCCTCCAATAATACCAGCGACACTTGTTCCGTGTGGTATACCGATATTTGGCGTTTGATGATGTTTATCATTTTTGTATCTAAAATTCCAACCATAATAGTCATCCTTTTTTCCATTGCCATCATTATCAATACCGTCATTGGGAATTTCACCATGATTTTTCCAAACATTTTCATATAAATCCTCATGTAGGTGATCAAAACCACTATCTATCACAGCCACTACGATCGTATCACCTAGAGCAGTCACGCCACCTGTTGACGTATTCCAAAAATTCGTTGCACCAATTCGATCTAAAGACCATTGTTTATTAAAATTCGTATCATTAGGAACTTGTGAGCGCTGCTCAACTCTATGATTTTTTTGGTAATATAAAATAGATGGATGGGTAGCTAAATAGTCTATATACTGGTCAGTAGATTTAGATAAGTCGATAGATTCTAAAACATAAATTTGGTGTTTTTTTGAAATCGTTTTTCTTATTCGGAGTGACGCATCTTCAAAGTCAGTTTGTAATTTGGTAAGATTAGAATCGTTATGTAGTCGAATAATCCATTCATTGGTAGGTATATTCATTTGACTCCATAGCGGTGTGCATACCAAAATGAAAAGAATTATCCCTATAATTTCACCAAAAATAGTCATCCGTAAAAGTACACGAATAGACGAAAAAACGAACATACCTGAAAGGATTATTGTGTTTGTAGTTTCTTGAAGTAATGGATAGATTTTAATAAGCGAGAACCATACCAAGAAAACAATTCTCCGTCCACGATTTTTACTTCTGAACCAAAATACACTTTTTTAAAGTAATCTGCATGTTTTTTCTTAAAAGGATAGGGTTCAGAGGATAGAAATATTAAATCGGGCACACGTTGTTGGGTATTGCTAATAGAAATTGTGGGATATCGTTCCAAATTTGAGAAAAAATTCTCAAAACCAGCAATTTTAAGCATTTCGTCAATAAATGTTTTATTCGCAGCAACCATATACGGTTCTTTCCAAATAAAATACGCCACTTTTTTTCTCCTTTTGGGAATTGGAATGCTCGCAAAACCAGTTTTTAGTTTTTGAACTAATTGATCGGCTTGAATCGTTGTTTGTGTTAATTGTCCAATTTGTAAAATCATTCGGAAGGCATCATCAATGGTTAGAATATCACTCATCCAAACAGGATATTTTTGAGCTAGTTCCTCTATTTGCTGCCGTTCATTTTCTTCTTTATTGCCAATGATTAAATCAGGTTGAAGGGCATCAATCACCTCCATTCGATATTGCTTTGTCCCTCCTACTCGCTTTTTGCTTTTAAACCATTCATTCGGGTGAATACAAAATTTCGTGATTCCAATAACTCGATCACCTAGACCCAAATCGTATAATAATTCTGTTTGAGATGGAACGAGAGAAATAATTCGTTTTGGAAACTGCGGGACGTTTACATGCCGTCCCATCATATCAATGACTGTTAGATAATTTTCCATCATTATCCTATATCAACCATGGTAACACCATCACCACCACTTTCAGCAGGTGGGTGATATACGTTTGAAATATCTTTATATTCTCTGAGTTTACGAAGAACAGCTTGGCGCAATACACCATTTCCTTTACCGTGAACGATCTTTAAAGAATTGACATTGGTCATCAAGGCTTTATCCACAAACGTTTCTAAAACTTTCAAACTTTCTTCCCGACTTAAACCTCGAATATCTAATTTGGATTCAAATTTTGCAGAACTTGCAATGGTATTGGTTTGTATTCCTTTTGTTTTATTGATTGGTAATGGTTCATTGGCATGTGCTAAATCTCTGATATTGACGGTCATTTTCATGATCCCCATCATTACGATAGCTTTGTTTTTATTGATGGATTCCACTTTTCCCGCTGCACCACCTGAACGTAATTTTACAAAATCTCCCACCGCAATCGGTTTTCGAGTTTTTTTGGTGTCTTGTGCATAAATAGTATCCTTTAGACCAACTACGTTTTGGGATAAAGCCGCTTTTTCTTCTCGAACTTTCATGGCTAATTCCTTCGCCTTTTCTAAGTTTTTCTCTTCCCGAATTTCACGTATCAATCGTTCGACATCCTTATTATCCCGCTGTGTTTGTTGCAAGGCAGATTCCTTTTCTTGAAGTTTAAGTTTTTTGCGTTTATATTCTAAATCTTTGTGTAGGTTCTCATAATTCTTGATAAGTCGTTGCAGTTTTTTTTCTCGTTCTGCCATGGCTACTAGCTGATCTTCGACTTCTTTTTTCTCACGCTGTAAATCCATCAGTAATTCATCAACCGCTTTTTCATTTTCACCAGTTTTGTGTTTCGCATATTTGAGAATTTTGTTACTCAAACCACTTTTCTCTGCAATTTCATAGGCATAAGAACTACCTGGGCGACCGATTTTCAACTCATAAGTCGGTGTTAATGCTTCTTTATTAAACATCATTGAGCCATTGACAATTCCTTTGGCTTTAAAAGCAAAAACTTTTAGATTTGAATAGTGCGTTGTGATGACTCCAAATACTTTCTTGAAATTAAACTCTCTCAATATAGCTTCGGCAATAGCCCCACCAATTTTCGGGTCTGTCCCAGAACCAAATTCATCGATCAAAATAAGTGTTTGTTCATTAGCCCCGTTTAAGAATTTACGCATATTTTCCAACCGAGAACTATAGGTACTCAAATCATCTTCCAAAGATTGCTGGTCTCCAATATCAGCAAAAATATGTTCAAAAATTCCAAATTCAGATAAGGGATGCGCTGGTATCAACATCCCCGACTGCACCATCAATTGCAATAAACCGACAGATTTCATAGTGATGGATTTTCCACCTGCATTCGGTCCACTCAACATTAATAAACGATTTTGACCAATTAATTTCAGATCAAAGGGTATAGTGTTTCGTTGAAGTTCTTTATTTTTAAGTAATAGCAGCGGATGATAGGCATCTCTAATGCCTAGATGTGGTTTTGATTTAATAACAGGTCGTTGTCCATCGAATTGCTTGGCTAATCGTGCTTTAGCTTGAATGACATCAAACTGAATCATCAACTTTTGATATTTTCGGATAACGGGGACATAAGGACGTAAAACAGCACTTAATTCTTTAAGTATTTTATATATTTCACGCTTTTCATCCGTTTCTAAATCAAAAATATCATTGTTAATATCAATAATCGCTTCTGGTTCAATAAATGCCGTTTTTCCTGTGGTCGATTCATCGTGAATAATACCACGAATCTTTCGTTTATGTTCAGATGGTACACTTAAGACCCGTCGTCCATTTCTATAACTTTCCACATTATCGGTCAACCATCCTTTGTTTCTGTTCGTAGCAATAATCGAACGGAACTGCTTATCCATTTCTTTGTTTTTAGAAATAATAGCTTTCCGTATTTTCATTAATTCAGGTGAAGCATCGGGCTTGATATTTCCTTCTTCGTCGATCACCTTTTCAATAGCTTTTTGTAGCGATTCATCGAACATGACTGGACGAATAATATCATATAAAGTTGGATATAATTCTTGCCGACTACTCGTAAAATAATGGTATACTTCTTTGATGACGACCAAGGTTTGGTTAATCCGTTTAAGCCCCTCTTCTGGCAACACATAGTCTACGACTTCCAACATGCGTAAATCTTTGCTTAAATCCTGATACGAACTCATTGGAAAACGCTCGGTACTCGAAAGACTCTGTACGTATTCTTCTACTTGAAGCAGTTTTCTTTCAATTACTACTTTAGACAAATCAGGACGAATGGCCATGACTTGGTGTTTACCTAATTCTCCATAACACTCATTTTGTGTCAATTCGAGAATTTTATCAAATTCCAATTTTTCAAGTAAATCCTTTGGCTCTAATAACATATGCTATGTATTCTTCTAATAACTTTTGTGTTTTTAAATTGGATAAACCGAATAGATTTAGTCCGTGTTTTTAACGCTAAGTCGCTTTATATAGTTCACTACTTTTGGTATATCTGTAACTCAAATTTATAAAAAATTAAATGTGAGAATCACCTAATTTGGTATCATTCAAAGGATTTTTCTATTTTTGAGCTTATGAATGTACAATATTGTACTGCTTGCGGGCAGTCGAATGCGGAAACGGCTAATTTTTGTGGCAATTGCGGAAATAATTTAAGTAGCACTTTAGCTTCTGAAAAAGCATATTTGGGAATTTGGATGCGGCGACTTCGAGAACGTATTCAAGAAGATCATCAAAGTAATAATTTAGATGATTATTTAAATCATTTTTATGCCTCAGGTTTCAACAAAACATTCATGTCAATGGTTGAACAAACAGCAAATGAGGTACAAGAAAAAAAGAATGCAGGAGAATTAACATCTTTAAAAAAAGAAGAAGATTTTGTAACTTCAAAAATTGATCAAATACTCGATTTTTTTATTATCCATCATTGTAAAGACATCAATCAAATTCCTTTATCTGAACGTATTTTAAAATTACAAGATACGACTAAAGCAACGCTAGAATTTCCAAAAATTATTGCGGCTTATCTAAATATCGACCTTGAACCCTATCCCTTTTATATTGATTTTTCGAAAATGCCAGTCGAACAGTTACGAAATGCTTCTATGTCATTTTTGTTTCCAGAAATGAACGAAAAAATATGGTTAATTGTTGATACTAGTGAATTAGACAACTGCAAAGAAGGTTTTGCAATTACAGAAAAGGGTATTTACTGGAAAGCACCGTTTGAAAAAGCTAAAGCCGTTCATTTTACCAATTTAGAAAGCATTAAAAGAGAAGAGCAGTGGTTATTAATTAATTCGCTTTTTTTTAATACAAATGCTTCCCTTAACTTGAAAATGATGTATTTATTACGGAAATTGAAAATCATTTTTAATCCTAATTAACTGCTTTGAAAACTAAATTATTCATATTCATCGGTTTTATCTTGATTGGAATGGCATTCATTATTCCCGTGAATAATCCTATTATTGAAACGCCTGCCGATATTGGAAAAGAATTATTTTTTGATACTCAACTTTCTAAAGATCACAGTATTTCTTGTGCTAGCTGTCATCAACCTCAATTTGCTTTTGCTGATAATCAGGCTTTTTCGACAGGTGTAGGCGGCAAAAAAGGTGCTCGTAATACACCTTCGGTGATGAACATGTTGTTTCGTCCATACTTTTTTTATGATGGACGAGCCGCTACATTGGAGGAACAAATCTTGTTTCCAATAGAAGATCAGTTAGAAATGCATTTGGACTATTCGATTGCCGTAGAACGAGTTCAACAAGATTCTAATTATATTCAATACTTTGAGCAAGTATATGAATCTAAACCAGATTCTGCTTTGGTTTTACATGCGATTGCCGAATTTATACGTTCTCTAGAAAGCGGTGGTTCTGCTCCACACGATCAATGGATCAATGATTTCAATCCAAATGCTTTGAATGATGCGCAGTTACGTGGCCGAGAAATCTTCTTAGAAAAAGGAAAATGTTTTGACTGTCATTTTGGGCCGGATTTTACGGGTGATGAGTTTAAAAATATCGGTTTATACAATGGAGAAAACTTGAATGATGCAGGGCGGTTTTTAATAACCAATGATTCTACGGACTTGGGTAAATTTAAAGTTCCCACCTTACGCAATATTACGTTAACAGCACCATACATGCACAATGGTATGTTTGCGACACTAGAAGAAGTGGTTGCTTTCTACAATGATCCTAAAAGTATTATTTCTAACTCGATCAATATTGACACTCTTTTGCAACAGCCTCTAAATTTGACTGAACAAGAACAAGCTGATTTGGTGCAGTTTTTACATTCGTTGACAGACGAGACCATTCCATATAATTTTTAGAATACATTGATAATCCTCAAAACGTCAATAAAGAAAGTCCTAAAACGATTTATCGTTCTAGGACTTTCTTATTCAATTGCTTAGATAGCTATAAAGCCATCTTTTTTGCTTAATTCAATTTCTATTGAAACATAACTCTTTGTGTTACATAACCGTCTTTGAATTTAACCATTGCAACATACATTCCAGCAGCTAAATTACCACGACGAATAATGTGATTGTATGCATTGATGCCATCAGTATGTGAAACAAGTGTACCTGTTGCATTTAAGATCAGTACTTCTTGTATTGGTTCTGTTACAGATGTCAAATTAACAATATCTTGTGCAGGATTTGGACTCATAGTCAAACCAACTTCAACTGCCTCAATATTATCAACACTTGTTGTAAATTCAGATAAATCACAATCCAACCCAAGTACAACACATGCTCGTGGAACGAAGTATTGAACTACAGAATCACGTACAGACGTAATATCATCATTTAATGTTGGACAATCTGAACCCATTACACCATAAGGTTCTGCCGCATAAGCGAAGTTCCATGGAGCAGACTCTGTTGGATCATCAGAAAAGAATGGGAATAGACCCTCATTTCCACCATTAACAGAATTAACATAATCTGAAACACCATCAATAAAGTCTAAACCTCCTGTAAGGGCATCATTAATACCTAAGACATTTGCCGCTGGAATAACAGAACCAGCACCATTTACAGCTACCACAGGTAGATTGATTGGCGGAGGAACATTTACGATTCCTTCTATGTAAGGAGCAAAAGGATCAGTTGTTACATGATAAGAGATCATTGGAACATCATTTTCTGCATCGTCTACCCATTCAAGGCTACCACATGCTCCACCCATTTGAACAGCAAGGTTGAATGAATCATCAACACCAACGTGGTTAGGATAGCATAATGTATCTCCAAGTGGAACACCAAGTCCTTCGACACCCATTACTCCAACAGAATCTACAGATACGTCACCATTGAATTGAGGTATAACCATTGGACCATTAGGAGTCAAAAACTGAGGAATCCAAGTATCTTGAGTCTCTTGTAAAGTTGCAGAACCATACGTTACATAAGCACCTGTTCCAAAGCCCCAAAGTGCAATTTTAGAATCATCAATTCCAAAAGGATTACTATTTTCCAATACAGAACGGCGGAAATATTTCACAGCTGTACGAGAATCTTGTACACCTCTGTAAGATGCATTGATAATGGTAAATACACGATTTACTTGTTCTGGGTTTGTTGGATCCCAGCCTAAACGGTAATCAACACAAGCTGTTACATAGCCCATGCGTGCCATTTTTTTAGCCATTTCGACTACATCAGCGTCTTTACGAGTTCCACCACATCCACCGTTAAATGTCGGAGGTAAAAAGTTTCCTGTGTGGAAGAAAATAATCAAAGGTCGTTCTGTTTCAGTATCGCCAGCAGGAGTGTAAATATCTGCCATTAACGGTTGTGGTACAGCTTCTTGAAACTGTGCTAACAACAAAACAGTTGCATTGACTCCATAAGTAACATCTTCTGTTACGTCCACATCTGTGAAAATTTCATCAACATAACGTTGTTGTGCAAAAATAAGTTGACTACCTAAAATAGTCATTAAAAAGAGTAAAGTAATTTTTTTCATAAAAAATAGTTTAAAATTTAGAACATGTGTTTACAGAAATTCATACATCAAATTACTGTAAGAAAGATTGTATTTTGTTAAAATAAATATACTCTATTTGAATAAGTAGTTTGCCTTTATTATTTAGTAAATAACCGCCTTGAAAGTTCGCTAAAAAATAGCGCACAACTTTCTTGAAATCAGTTGTTTGCGATTTTTATAACGAACGGCGTTATTATACCTGCCTGCGGCTGGCAGGCAAGTAAATAAGTAAAGGCACTTATTAGTAAAATTGAGTATATCAGCAAATATAATTATTTCTTCTTAAAGTCATAGACTATAGAAATATATGCAAGACGACCAATTCTTGGTCCACCAAATGTTTGAGAGACTTTATTATCCAATACATTTGATGCTCCGAGTTTCAAAATGGAATTGATTCTTTTCAAGTTGAAATTAACCTGAGCGTCCAATAAACCATAACTATCGATAAATCCAGTGAACTGTGGCGATCCTTCAAACAAGAACCCTTCGATCCACTTATAATTTAGACTAAAACCTGTATCAACCGTTCTACTACCTATTTTCATTGGAATATTACGACCTGAAATACCAATATTAAATTTATGTTCTGGTGTATTGAATGCTGGAACAATAGGGTCATCAATATCTGTATTCAATCTGTTCCAAGAATAGTTTCCATTAACTTTATAATATTTAGAAAAGTAATAATTCAATCCAATAGCAAACCCCTGAGTCGTTACTTGGTTTAAAGAGTTTGCTGATACACGGAATACATCTGCATCTGTCAATATATCTGTAGCTTCGTCAAATTCAGCTCTTACTCCAATATTAAATCCAATAAAATCATCATAAATATTGAAATAATAACTCGCATCAACGTAGAGTTTTTCAAATAATGTTGTTCGATATCCTACCTCAAAGGTTTTGACACGTTCTGGACTGATTGGTGCAATATTTAAGGTATCTAAGGGATTTTGTTTATCCGTTAGGTTATCTATGAATGATTCTAAAGAAACTAAATCATCTACACCGTTTAAGTTACCAATTAAGGTTGCTGGGCCAACATTAAAATTCAAATATTGATCGGTCAACGTTGGATTACGGACACCACTAGAAAAAGAAAAACGTAAATAATTGACAGGGTCAGGAGAATATACCAATGATCCTGCTGGCGTAAACAGATAATCGAAATTATCATTTTTATCCATACGGAATGTACCCGTTAACGTCCATTCACGCGAGAATTTCTTTTCAAATCCTGTGTACACTCCAAATTCATTGTTTATAATAGGATCAGAACCAATAGAATCAATGAATACAGTTCCTTCAGAAACTGGACGATATTGTCTAAAGTTAGCACCAACTTTAATATTATCTATAGCTGTGGTTTCAAAATTATACTCCCCATGCAAATGATATAAAGCGGATTTATCAAAAATAAGTGTTCCACCTTCCGTATTTTTGGTAGACGTGATCTCATCAAAAGCACGTTGAAAACGTTCTGTACCAGGTTCAAGAAAATCTTGAGTAGTCTCAACACTCTGAACATCTTGTAAATTAGCATATTCAGCTGCCATTTGATGTTGCATTGTGAGCCATTCTTGATTATCTAACAACCATTCTTCGGCTTTTTCTGTTGATAGGAAAGGAAATCCAGTGTCTGGATCAATTAAGATCTCTAATTCATAACCCATTTCTTCCATTTGATTAGGGACATTGCCCAAATTGGGATCTCCCCACCAAGACTTATAGTTATTTGACCAAGTTTCATCATCAGCAGCTAGTTCCTGTAATCGAAGTGCTGTAAAGTAAGGATCGTAAGAATCACCTGCATCTTCATGAGTAGCATAAGCTCGAATAAAAAACTTATCTTTCTTACGAAATTCTAATCGGTTTTGGAAAAATAAAATATTATTTAAACTAAAACGGTTATCCCCTTGATATACCGTTGTTCCATTTCCTAAACTAGAACTTATAATAAACTCTGGCGAGTCAAATTCTGCATCGGGATTTGTTCTAAAATGTAAAGCTACATTAGCCTTTAGGTTTCGAGTATCATAATTTACCAAGTCAATTTCTCTGTACCCTGTACGATAAAACGTTCCTAATCCTGCACCAATTCCATCGAATGTCTGTGACAAATCATTCAAACTAAAATACTCATCTCCATAAATATTGACCGCATCCCAACCACCTGGGTTTCCAAGCGGTACACGAGATTCATCAACAGGATCATAATTTTCAGCTTCCCAGTCATCAGCACGTAGATATGAGAGATTTAATTTGTAAGCAAAGAAATCTTTACCATCCTTATTTTTTATCGCATCTGCCCAACGCACGGCTGTTTCCAGTAAGTTACGTTCTCCACCTTTGACCATAGCACCTAATCCTTTGTGAAAGAATGGATTTTTGGTTTCCATGGCAATTACTCCATTAAAAGCATTCGGTCCATAATAAGCGGAGGCAGCACCTTGAATTAAGTCTACTTTAAGAACGTCTAATTCGGAAGTTCCTAAGAAATTTCCTAAAGAGAAATTCAAACCAGGCGCTTGATTGTCTACACCGTCAATGGTTTGAAGAGAACGTACAGGTGATGTACTGTTAAATCCACGTGTATTAATAACTTTAAAACCTAAACTGGCTGCCGTCAAATCTACCCCTTTCATAGAACCCAAACCATCGTAAAAGTTATCAGATGGTGTTTCTTTTATCGCTAACAAATCCATGGATTCAATGGTCAAAGGTGCTTTCTTTTGCTCCTCCGAAACACGTTGTCCCTTCACCTCAACACCTATATCAATAGTCACGGCATCATCACCTAATTTTATTTTTACTTTTTCATCGGCATTGGTCACCTCTTGATCAAACTCTGCATAACCAATATATGAGATATTTAAGGTTACGGGTAGATTATCTACTTCCAACTCAAAAGAGCCATCCCAATCCGTAACTGTTCCCTTTGAAGGATTGTCCTTTAAAACTACATTTGCTCCAATTAAGGGTTCTCCGTTATTGGCGTCTATGACCTCGCCTTTTATGGTTTGAGCAGACACATTTCCTATTAAAAAGAAAGTACATAAAATGTAAAAGATTTTTTTCATAAAAAATTCGTTTAGGTTTTTTTGTTTGTCTTTACCTTTAGATGAACTGCCAAAATAATACTTTTTTAATGATTCCTATATATTTATTAAATTAATTTGTTGCTTTTACAACTTTTATCAAAATATTATTACCCTTACTGTGTTCTTTTGCTACTTTCGTATTGTTTATGAAAACGGTTTATGAAGATACTTTTTTTCAAAACGAAATAAAAATCAAAGAAAACTAAAACTTATGCGTATACAATTTACACTTTTCATTTTATTATGTCAGGTATTGGCTTATTCTCAAGTAAAAGGTACAATTACGGATACATCAGGCGAACCACTAGCCTATGCCAACATCTACGTCAATGAAACTTCTACTGGAACAACTTCTAATATGGAAGGTCAATTTGAGCTGCTTTTGGAAGATGGATCTTATGAAATTATATTTCAATATGTGGGCTACAAACAAGCTGTTCAACAAGTAGAATTAAAAGGTTCGCCTATAACCATTGATGTGGTTCTACAACCAGAATCACTTTTGTTGAATGAAGTTGTTGTTCAAGCAGATGCCGAAGACCCTGCCTATGCTATTATTCGAAAAGCTATTAAAAAACGTTCCTATTACAAAGATTTAATCAAGGCCTATACTTGCAATACATATGTAAAGGGAAACCAAAAAGTCTTGGATGCACCAGAAAAATTTATGGGTCAAGAAATTGGTGATATGGGCGGAAACTTAGATACCAATCGTCAAGGCATTGTATACCTTTCTGAATCTCAATCCAAACTATATTATCAATATCCAAATGATAAAAAGGAAGTTATGGTTTCTTCAAAAGTCAGCGGAAATGATAATGGGTTTAGCTTTAATCGAGCGAGTTTAATGGATTTTAGTTTTTATGAAAATACGATCGACCTTGGTCGACCCATTATTTCTCCTATTGCTAATGCTGCGCTTTCATATTATAAATATAAATTAATCGGAACGGTGTATGACGAGCAAGGTCGGTTGATTAATAAGATTAAAGTGATTCCCAAACGAAATACTGATCCTGTTTTTATGGGAATGATTTATATCGTTGAAGAATCATGGAATATTTATAGTACAGATTTAAGTATCACGGGCGCAAGCATACAACAACCTATTCTAGATACCTTGAGCTTACGGCAAACTCATGTCCCGCTAGAAGATGATAAATGGGTATTACTTTCTCAGGTCATTGATTTCAACGCAGGAATTTTTGCTTTTAAAATTGCTGGTACGTTTACAGGTATTTTCTCAAATTATGATCTCAATCCTACTTTTGAAAAAGGTTTTTTCACTAATGAAGTGTTTTCGGTAAGCCAAGAAGCCAATGACAAAGATTCGGTCTATTGGGAGTCCATTCGACCTGTCCCTTTGACGGTAGAAGAAACGACGGATTATGTGGTCAAGGACAGTTTGCAAGTAGTTTGGGAATCAAAACCTTATTTAGATTCAATTGATCGAGTAAGTAATAAATTTAATTTTTTCAATTTATTAACAGGTTACAGTTATAGTCAATCCTATAAAAAGCAATATTTAGCCATTGAATCACCAGTCTCAGCTTTACAATACAATACGATACAAGGACTAGCTTTCAATTTAGATGTTGAATATCGGAAAGAGTTAGATGACGATAATCTTAAATGGTTTGAGATTAAGCCTGTACTTCAATATGGCTTATCTGACGAGCAATTACGTGGACAACTCGGTTTTCGTTATAATTTCAATAAAACTAATTATGCTCAACTTGGCATTACTGGTGGTCGTATGCTAACACAATACGACGCCAATCCCGCCATTAGTCCATTCTTAAATACTGCTTATACACTTTTAGCTGGTGAAAATTATCTTAAAGCTTACGATAAAACATTTGCGAATATTCGTTATCGGCAAGAGTTGGTGAATGGCATTCGTTTGAGAACAAGTTTAGAATATGCACAAAGAAGCAACGTTGTTAACACAACTTCTTATACATGGGCGAAAAATGATAATTTCACAGATAATATACCGCTCTACGAACCTTCTAAAAATCTCACATTTGATCTAGAACTTCGTTTCAGAATCCATCAAAAATATTCTTCTTACCCTAATCGGAAATTTATTCAAGGTTCAAAATATCCAGACTTATACTTAAATTATAGAAGAGGAAGAGGCAAAATTGATGAAAGTGGTTTCAATACAGGATTTGACTTTATAAGTTTCAGAATCCATGAATCTTATCTTTCAACTGGACGATCAGGGTATTTCATGTTCAATATTGAGGGTGGCATGTTTTTGTTTACGGAAAACCTAACATTCCCCGACTTTCAACATTTTCATGGAAATCAAACGTTGTTTGCTAATCCATCTAACTATTATAATACATTTAAACGATTGCCTTATTATGAGTTTAGTACGCTGGATAAATATATGCAAGTACATTTTGAACAGCATTTTTCAGGGTTTTTATTAGATAAAGTTCCATTGATCCGCAAGCTAGGTTGGCAAACCGTTGTGGGTGCATCCATGTTGTATACGCCATTGAGAAAGGATTATGTTGAACTGAGTTTGGGTATTGATAATATCGGTTTTAAAGCCTTTCGATTTTTCCGATTTGATGTTGTAGCACCATTTAGAAATGGCAACTTTACTGATCTGGGGTTTGTTATTGGTTTGAAAATATAATAAAATAACATTTTAACATTCTAACGTGTAATACTGTTCAATTAGAAAGTCTTACTCGTTAGAATGTTGTGCGTTAATACGTTAATAAAGAGGGTTATGTTTTTACAATTTTTCTATACGCTTCGCCAACATGATATTCCTGTTACACTACATGAATATTTGAACCTAATGGGGGCACTTAAAAAGGATGTCATTTCAAAAAATGTAGAAGATTTTTACGCTTTGTGTAAAACGATTATGGTAAAGCAAGAAGCACATCTGGATCGTTTTGATAAAGTATTTGGTATGTATTTTAAAAGTATAGAATATATCCCAGATGATTTTTTTGAAACGGCTATTCCTAAGGAGTGGCTGGAAAAATTATTTAGTAAAAATTTGTCTGAAGAAGAACGTGCAGCTATTGAAAAAATGGGTGGATTGGATGCGTTAATGGAACGTTTTAGAGAATTATTGGAGGAACAAAAAGAACGGCATCAAGGCGGAAATAAGTGGATCGGAACAGGTGGCACGTCCCCTTTCGGAGCATACGGAAGCAATCCTGAAGGTTTTAGAATCGGACAAAAAGAAGGACGCAACCGTTCAGCGATTAAGGTTTGGGACAAACGACAGTTTAAAAATCTGGATGATAAAGTAGAATTGAATACTCGAAACATTAAAATGATTCTCAAGCGATTACGCTATCTAACTCGTGAAGGAATACCAACTGAATTGGATTTGGACAATACCATTAAACGAACGTCAGAAAATGCTGGAATGTTAGATATTTCAATGGTGCCTGCTAAAAAAAATAAAGTAAAAGTCCTTTTACTGATGGACATTGGAGGCAGCATGGACGATCATGTGGAGTTGTGTAAACAACTATTCTCGGCAGCTAAACACGAGTTTAAATATTTAGAGTATTTCTATTTTCATAATTGTGTATACGAATCTGTTTGGAAAGACAATAATAGACGGTTCAATAATCGAATGCCGACTTTGGAATTATTACATAAATACAATCGAGACTATAAACTGATTTACGTTGGAGATGCTGCTATGTCGCCCTATGAATTACATTACCGAGGTGGAAGTGTTGAGCATTACAATGATGAGTCGGGTATTACTTGGCTTCGTCGATTGAAAGATCATTTCAAAGACATTGTTTGGATTAATCCTATTCCAGAATACGAATGGAGTTATTACGAAACCACCAAAATGATTCGAGCATATACCGAAAACAGAATGTTTCCTATGACTATGGATGGACTGACCAGAGCCATGCAATGCTTAAAAAACGCTAAACGAACGTATGACAATAAAATTTGGAGTGAATAAATTTATTTGGACGAGTTTAAACGACTGGTTACTATAATACCTCCACCAACTAAAAAAGCCGCACCTGCTACATACAATACAATCATGATTTTCTTTTTAAAAGCTTGTTAATTATGTTTATAATTCTAAGCTAGAGACTAATTTAAGATTCGGAATTATCCATCTAAAGATTCTAAGCGTTATTTGTACTTTTCGTTGTTATCGGGCGTCGAGCCCTCAACAACGATAATAGGTGGTTGTTAAGGAGGTGAAGTATATATAGAGTGCTGT
>JAHDFQ010000078.1:19739-22036 GCA_020628085.1 Saprospiraceae bacterium | reverse complement strand
TGATAGCGTTCAAAAATAAACGATTGTTCGTCTTCGGGGATACCAGGGCCCGTATCTGAAATTTTAATTTCGACTGATTCGGGTAATTTATTTAATTCAATAGTTACTTTTCCGTCTGCTGGTGTAAATTTCAAAGCGTTATCCATTAAGTTCTGCATAACTCGTTCCACCAAAGAAATATCAGCGAACACCAAAGGTAGTTTTTCGTCGAGTTTCAAATCCATTTGAACTCCTTTTTTGTCAGCTAAAATTTGGTATTTGTGAAATACATCTTGCGCTAACTCCTCAATTAAGAAAGGTTCTTTGTTGGGTTGTATCTGCTTGGCTTCGAGTTTGGACAATTCAAATAATTGACTCACCATTTTGGATAATTTGTCATTACTTGCCATGATAATGGACAAATATTTGTCTCTTTCTTCAGCTGATAAATCACCATTTTTCATCTGCATCGTTTCCACATAACCTCGCATTATCGCCAGCGGTGTTCGCAGATCATGCGATATGTTAGCGATCAACTCTCGACGTAGATTTTCTACAGCTTTTAGTTCATCTATATTTTGAACAATGGTATCCGCCATACTATTAAAAGTAGTTGCCAATAATGGTAGATCGTTTTTTTCGGGAGATGGAATCCGAGCTTTTGTATCTCCTTCTTTAAATCGTCGGACTGTATCAATAATCACTCTTAAATTTCGGGTTAATACCCAGATCAAAAACAAAGCAATCAATAATGCCCCCAATAGAATCATTCCAAAACCGACCAATCCCAATTGCAAAATATAACTACCCGCCACCGTAGCTGCTGCCGATCCTTGTTTTTCACTCGCCAAAATCACGTAATAGTACCCCTTCAATGTTTCTGCTTGTGAGACACTATCCTTTTCAATAATTTTTGCCGCAGAAAATATTTTTTGAGCATTGGCATCTCTTGGATCATCACCCGAAATATAGGTGTTTCCTTCATTGGCAATAAACGTCTTGATAGGGTCAAGATTGACCTTTTCTAACTTTACCTTTTTCTTAGGAGCAACATAGGTTTTTATCGTTCCTTCCGTATCCAACAGATAGACTTCTACACTCGGATTAATAACCATCATAGAGTGCATAATATCTTGAATAGCCTTCGTATTTACCGTTCCATCTTCGTTAAAAGTAGTCACATGATCTCGTACATATTCTGCCAATTCTTTATTGAGTCGTTGGCTGGTTTCTTGAAAATATTGCTGCGCTACATACGTCGAATAAAATGTATATGCCACACCTAATAAAAGCAGCATACTCACAAATAGAACTGCAATTTTCCAGTATAATTTATTAAAAATAGTATTCATGTTGTTTGATTTTATAGCACCCGAAAACATTGATTAATACTGAGGAACATATAATTCCTCGTTAAAACGATAACCTACGCCCCAAGTGGTCAAAATATAAGTTGGGTTCGCCATATCAGGTTCAATTTTAGCTCTCAATCGGTTGATATGTGAATTGACCGTATGTTCATATCCTTCAAAATCATATCCCCAAACTAAGTTGAGTAACCGATTTCGATTATAACTTTTTCCTGGATTAGTTGCCATTAGCGATAATAAATCAAATTCTTTGGGAGACAAATCAATCCGTTGACCTTTGATAGTCACCTTTCTTTTTTCAATATCTAACATCAGCTCACCAAATTGGAAAAGATGCTGTTCTTTTTGACTGTTTTGCTGTGCTTGAATCAATTGGTTTCTACGGAACAAGGCTTTCACTCTTGCCAAAAACTCTCGAATACTAAAAGGTTTAGTAATGTAGTCGTCTGCACCAAGCTCCAACCCTAATATTTTATCAATTTCTTCTGACTTTGCGGTCAACATGATAATGGGAGTCACGATATTTTTAGCTCGAATTTGTCTACAAATTTCAATACCATCTACATTGGGTAACATAATATCCAAAATAATCAAATCATAAGTATTGGCAAGTGCAATATCTAGCCCAATCCGACCATCAGTTACTTTTGTTAGGTTACAATCCATATCCTTTAAATGAATATCTAGCAATGCTCCAATATCTAAGTCGTCTTCTACCAATAGTACCTGTTTCATAAAATAGCGGTTTTTAGAAAAGTCAAAATCTGATAAATTTAATAGTGTTTGCCACCAAAAGATTAAACATATTTTAAAAGTACAGGGAAGTTATCACAAAAGTATCACAGAACTATTCGACTTTATTAAAATTTTACCATTCATTCGTCTAGCGGACATTCTCGTTTTCTGAATGTGATACATTTGTGATTTTCTTGTGAAGGCTTTGTAATA
>JAHDFQ010000078.1:0-19639 GCA_020628085.1 Saprospiraceae bacterium | reverse complement strand
GAGTCTAAAAGAACTTTTTATCTATAATAGATGAGAGGATGAGTATATTTAAGGTATTGAAGGAGTTATGCACAATGGTGGATAACTCCTTTTTGGTATTAGGTTAAGTTATTCTGTATAAACAATATGAATAGTATGATTTTAACTAAACTGTCTTTCAGACTACACTTATAGCACTGTGATACTCTTGTGATCTTTTCGTGAAAACTTGGTTACATCTCTCCTCTAAATTTGTAGTGTAATCAAAAATTATTTAACAATTAAAATAGAAAAGATCATGAGAACAAATCAATTTTTACAATGCTTATTATTTGTATGTGTATCACTCCTCTCTATTTCATTTGTACAGGCTCAGTGTACTACAGGAATCCAAATTACCAGTGCTGACGGTGCAAGAACGGTTTATACTTGTCCAGGTGATGGTGTTGATGATATTATTACATTTAGCCACTCTGAAAATTCTGCCGCAAGCGAATTCGTTTATGTTATTACAGATGACAATAATATTATCATAGGAATTCCACCCTCTGATTCACAAAACTTCGAAGGAGCAGGCGTTGGGACTTGCAGAGTTTGGGGTTTCTCTTACACGGGTGATATCTTAGCTAGTCCTGGAGAATCCGTTTTTTCAACATTCTTCTCAACAGGTTGCTGGGCTATTTCTAGTACTTTTCTAGAAGTAGAACGTGCTGTTCCTGATGGTGGAACAGTTGCTATGCCAAGTGGGGCAACTTCTAGAACAGTTTGTACAACAGACGGCTATGATGATTCAATCGTGTTTACCCACGAAAGTAGCTCTCAAGCAGCTTATCAATATGTGATTACGGATGACCAAAATAATATACTTGGATTGCCAGGCAACAGCATCAATGCAGAAGGTATTCCTCCAGGAATTTGTAGAGTTTGGGGTCTATCTTATACAGGATCACTAATCGCTAACTTAGGTGATAACGCAGCGGCAGTCGCATTAAGTGATGGTTGTTTTGATCTATCTGATAACTTTATTGAAATTATACGCACGGATGTAGATGGTGGAACAGTTAGCGATGTTGATGGGAACACGAGTGCTACGACTTGTACGCAAGACGGTGTTGATGACATATTAATGTTTGCACACGAATCTAGCTCGCAAGCAAATTATGCTTATTTCATTACTGATGAGAACAATTACGTCTTGGGTGTACCACCTTCAAATAGTGCTAATTTTGATGGTGCACCAGCAGGAACATGCCGAGTTTGGGGAATTTCATATACAGGTGACTTACGTATTTTTGCAGGTGATCTAGCTACCGACAAAGCACTAAGCAGCGATTGTTTTGATTTATCTAGTAACTTTATTGAAGTTGTCCGTGAAGATTGTAGTGATATGGCGTGTGATGTACCAACCCCAACCATTGATACAGACGGAATAGATGCGCTTTCTATCTGTGCAGGTGATGGACAATCTGATGCTTTTGATGTAAATGTTCAAAACGGAACAGCTTCAGATGCTTGGGTCATTACAGATGCAGAAGGTTTAATTTTAGCCCTACCTCCTAGTCCTCCATTTGATTTAGAAGGTGCAGGTCCGGGTGTTTGCTTAGTTTGGTATGCCAATGTTGGAGCTGATTTTGAAGGAGCAGCAGTTGGAAACAATGCTTTTACAGATTTGACGGGTTGTTATGCACTTTCAAATCCTATTACTGTTGATCGTACCAGCATGAACGGAGGAGAAGTTACTATGCCTTCTGGCGCAACAACACGCTATACCTGTGCTAATGATGGCGTAGCGGATATGGTTATGTTTACAACCACAAGTTCAGCAATGAATTACCAATATGTAATTACAGATGAAAATAATAATATTTTAGGATTACCACCAGCAAACAGTCTTGATTTTGAAGGAGCAGGAATTGGTGTTTGCTTAGTTTGGGGATTGGCTTATGAAGGTACAGTAACCGCTATGATGGGCGATAATTTAATGGAAACCGCACTTGCTGATGGTTGTTATGCTCTGTCTAGTAACTTTATTACGGTTAATCGAGACGAAGCATTTGGTGGTACCGTATCTACTCCTGATGGAGAAACCATAGTTAATATTGTTGTTGGTGATGAAAATGATGATATTATTAACTTCATTCATGAAGACGCTTCCAACTCAAACTATACCTATATGGTCACTGACGATCAAAATAACATCTTAGCTTTACCAGATGGCAGTAGTGCTAATTTTGAAGGTGCACCTGCTGGTGTTTGCCGAGTTTGGGGACTAGCATATACAGGAACGATTACAGCTGTAGCTGGAGATAATGCCGCAGAGGTTGCGCTAACAGACGGTTGTTTTAGTCTTTCAGCTAATTTTATTACAGTCAATAGAACGAATAGTTTGAATGATAATCCTTCAGATGCTATTATCATTAATGATGTGAATAACAGAGGAATCAAAACTACGGTTTACCCTAATCCAGCACAAGACATTACAACTTTACAATTAAATTTGGAAACAGCACCAGAAAATAATTTAGTTGTAGAAGTAGTCAACTTAACAGGACAGGTTGTTTTACGTCAAGTTCAGTCTGCATCTAAAGGATTTAACGAGTATCAAATCAATGTAGCCAATTTAGATAATGGAGTTTATTTTATCAATATACACAATGCACAAGGTATCTATACCCAAAACCGATTCTTGAAGGTGAACTAATTTCTATAAGATTAGAACTAATAAACACAAGAGAAGGTTAAATGATCTTTTCATACTTTAGCAAATGGCAATCAAGTAAGCTTGATTGTCATTTTTTTGTTTTATATCAACACAACGATTCTTTCGATCTCGTTCTCTTTAGGAAGGAAGTATCAAAACATTTTATCTAAAAATAGAGTAATCATTTATAGAGTGGAATAGTAGAGATACTGTACTTTTGTAAAAATACTAGTTTATAAAAATTTAGAAATAGAAATAAATTAACAATAAATATGAAAAACATCCTTTTTAGCATATTCCTATCATGTTTTTGTATAGGAATAAGTCAAGCCCAAGAAATGGGTTACGGATTTAAAGCAGGTTTAAACTTCTCAACCATCAATGGACCTAGCGAACAAACCGTAGATGGTTCAGACACCGAAATGAACGAATATATTACGGGGTTTCACATCGCTGCTATTATCAATTTTAAGTTAACAGATATTGCAGGTGTTCGTACGGAATTAATGTTCTCTCAAAAGGGATCAAGATATACCTTTGAAGGTGACAGTTATCAAGATTTTTTTAATAATTCACAAGTTACGTTGACCAGTACAACAGGTATGAAAGAACTCTCTATCAATACTACCAATGCGTATATTGATATTCCTGTGATGGGCTACTTTCGAGCAACCGACTGGTTAGAAATATCTGGTGGTGCAAGTGTAGGTGTATTAGTTTCATCAGTAGCAGCAGGAGAACTCCGTTATTCAGGGGTTAGCGCATCAGGAACACCATTAGACGATGTAGTAATAGGTATAGAATACAATTATTTAACAGACGACATCAATACGCAATCCGAAGATTTTAATACTAAAATGGTAGGAAATCAAACGCTTAGAATTCCTCGAACGGTCGGCGCTTACTACGATTACAATTTATACAATCAAGAATTACAAGGCAATTTTTATAACCGCTTAGATTTGGGATTAGTAGGTGGTATCAATATTTTCTTAAATCAAGGTCTATCTTTAGGACTTCGAGTTAATTATGGATTAAGTGATATTACCAATAATGAAGTCGATCCCTCTATTCAAAGTTTGGATGAAGATGGTAATTTTATCTATCTTGAGGACAAAGACACCAACTTGTCTTTACAGGCAAGTATTGGTTTTTCTTTTTAAGCAATATTGAATCTTATTAGTGGTAGTCAACTACTACTAAACTATATCAAATCATACGAAATGAACACACCATACCCACACCTACTAGAACCCTTAGACCTTGGATTTACAACCCTCAAAAATCGAGTTCTAATGGGTTCAATGCACACAGGTTTAGAAGAAGAGAAAAATGGCTTTGAGAAAATGGCAGCCTATTTTGCCGAACGTGCCAGAGGTCAGGTTGGTTTGATTGTAACAGGTGGAATTGCACCAAACAGAGCAGGTTGGGTTAGTCCTTTTGCAGCAAAATTAAGCAGTAAATCAGAAGCTAAAAAACATAAAATCATTACGGATGCAGTACATCAGGAAGGTGGTAAAATTTGTATGCAAATACTCCATTCAGGACGGTATGGGTATCATCCCCTATTGGTTGCTCCTTCTGCTATAAAATCCCCTATCTCACCTTTCAAGCCTTGGCGATTAAGTAAATCTGGTATAAAAGGTACGATTAAAGATTATGCAACTTGTGCAGATTTAGCAAAGGAAGCAGGCTACGATGGTGTAGAAATCATGGGTTCAGAGGGTTATTTGATTAATCAATTTATTTGTAAAAAAACCAATAAACGAACGGACGAATGGGGTGGTAGCTACGAAAACCGTATTAAATTCCCAATTGAAATTGTCAAAGCAGTACGAGAAAAAGTCGGAACAGATTTCATTATCATTTACCGTTTGTCAATGCTCGATTTAGTGGATGATGGTAGTACTTGGGAAGAAGTGGTACATTTAGCCAAAGAAATTGAAAAAGCAGGAGCAACCATCATCAATACGGGCATTGGCTGGCACGAAGCCCGTGTACCAACTATCGCAACGATGGTACCTCGTGGTGGATTTAGTTGGGTGACTAAAAAAATGATGGGTGAAGTAAATATCCCACTCATTACGACCAATCGTATTAATACGCCAGAAGTTGCCGAGAAAATACTAGCAGATGGACACGCCAATATGGTCAGTATGGCTCGTCCGTTCTTAGCAGATTCCTTTTTTGTCCAAAAGGCGATGGACAACAAGTCCAATGAAATCAATACCTGTATTGGTTGTAATCAAGCTTGCTTGGATCATATATTTGAACGAAAGCTAACCTCTTGTTTGGTCAATCCTCGTGCTTGCCACGAAACCGTTATCAACAGTGAACCAACTTCCAAAAAGAAAAAAATAGGTATTGTAGGTGCTGGGCCAGCAGGATTATCAGCAGCGACGACCGCCGCCGAACGTGGACATGAAGTGTATTTATATGACGCTGCTTCTGAAATTGGTGGTCAATTCAATATGGCAAAGCAAATTCCAGGTAAAGAAGAGTTTTATGAAACGCTCCGTTATTATCAAACTATGATTGATAAAACGGGTGTGAACCTAACTTTAAACCAAAAAGTAGATGCTGATTTCCTAGCTACACAAGGTTTTGATGAAATCATCATTGCAGCAGGTGTAACTGCCCGAAAAGTCACCTTTGAGGGAAGCGACCATCCAAAGGTCGTCAGCTATATTGATGTATTGAAACGAAATGTAGAAATCGGTGATTCAGTTGCTATTATCGGAGCAGGTGGAATTGGCTTCGATGTTGCCGAGTTCTTGACTCATAAAGGTGAATCAACCGCACTCAATACCAAAGCATTTTTAAAAGAATGGGGCGTAGATGACACCTATGCCAATGGTGGCGCACTCATGGTCGCCGAACCAGAGCCACCAGCCAGAGATGTTTTTTTACTCCAACGTTCTAAAGGTAAATTGGGTGGGAAACTCGGTAAAACCACAGGTTGGATTCACCGTTCATCTCTAAAAAAGAAACGCGTCAAAATGATCGGTCAAGCACAATACAACAAAGTGGATGATAAAGGACTACATATTTCCATTGGTGGCAAACCAGATGTTCTACCTGTCGATCATGTCGTGATCTGTGCTGGTCAAGAGCCACTGCGTACTTTACACGATCAATTAGAAGAAAAAGGCATCACTTCACACCTCATTGGTGGCGCACTAGAAGCAGGTGAGCTAGATGCCAAACGAGCGATTAAGCAGGGATTGTTATTGGCGAATAAGTTGTAATGTAGAATAGTCTTTAGGCTGTTCCATAAATCTAAATAACATCAATCAGCGTAAAAACAAATGATTTTTACATAAAAATCATTTAAATTGTATGTAAGAAATAATCCGATTTCTAAATCGATCAGTTTTCAATAAAAAAATTGATAAAATGAGTGCAGCACATAAATTGACAAATCTTCAACTAGAATTACTGAAGTTGTTCAAATACGAATTACCTGATAATCAGCTAGAAGAAATCAAGTCTATCTTAGCAAAGTATTTTGCTGATAAAGCCACTAATGAAATGGATAGATTGTGGAATGAAAATAACTGGAATAACGACACAATGGATGAATGGAAGAGTGAACACCTAAGAACGAAATATGAATAAATTACGAGTTGTACTCGATACAAACGTTCTGCTCGTTTCCATAGCAAGACAATCTAAATATCGACCTATCTTTGATGCGCTGTTGTTAGGTCAGTTTTATGCTATAATTTCCAATGAAATTTTGAATGAATATGTCGAAATTTTAGAGAGAAAAACAAATGCAATAGTGGCTCATAATATCGCTGAATCAATTACTAATCTACCAAATGTTGAGAAAATCGAAATTAGTTTTAAGTGGAATTTGATTTCGGCTGATCCTGATGATAATAAATTTGTTGACTGTGCAATAGCAGGACGTGTAAAATATGTCGTAACTGATGATAAGCACTTCAATGTATTGAAGGAAATTCCTTTTCCAAAGGTAGATATCATTTCAATAGAAGAATTTATGAAGGAAATTGAAATTATGAATGCAGAGAATACAGGATAAAGTATTTACATCCTGTCATGCCTTTTATAAAAGGAATCGACTTTCTAAAGAATAAAACCAGAAATAGCTACAAGAACCCTTTTTAAACATCTTGTAGTTAAAATCTCACGAAATAACCTACACATGGACGCTTATATTTACGATGCTATACGTACACCACGAGGAAAAGGAAAACGTAGCGGATCACTTTATGAAGTACGACCAATAGACCTGTTGTCTCGTATTTTATCAGCAATGCAAACCCGTAACAACCTTGATACTTCACAAGTCAACGACGTGATTATCGGCTGCGTTACGCCTACTGCCGATCAAGGAGCAAATATTGGAAAGGCTGCTTTAATGTATGCAGGTTGGAGTGACGAAGTGCCAGGGATGCAGATCAATCGTTTTTGTGCATCGGGATTGGATGCGATCAATCTGGGTGCTATGAAAATCCGTTCGGGTTGGGAAGAGGTGATTGTAGCAGGTGGAGTAGAAAGCATGAGTCGTGTACCAATGGAAAGCGATGGTGGTGCATTAATTTATGATTCTGAAATTCATACCAAAGTGGGTTATATTCCACAAGGCATTGCTGCTGACTTGATTGCGACCAAAGAAGGATACACACGTGAGCAACTAGATGCTTACGCTTTACAATCACAACAACGAGCAGCCCACGCTTGGGATAATCTATATTTTAAAGATTCTATTATTCGGATCTATGATCGAAATGGATTGTTAATTTTAGATCAAGACGAATATCTTCGTCCTAATACCAGTTTAGAAACCCTAGCCACTTTACCTTCCGCTTTTCAAAAATTAGGTGATTCTGGTTTTGACCAAATGGCAATGACTAAATATCCAACTGTTGAGAAAATGCAACATTTACATACTGCTGGAAACTCTTCTGGAATTGTTGATGGTGCATCTTTGGTTTTATTGGCTAATGAGAAAAAAGGTAAAGCTCTTGGTCTGAAAGCCCGCGCTAAAATTGTTGCTGCTAGCACTGTTAGTTCTGAACCAACGATTATGTTGCAAGGACAAATTCCTGCCGCAAAGAAAGCTCTTAAAATGGCAGGTATGACGACTAAAGATATTGATCTTTGGGAAATGAACGAAGCCTTTGCTGCCCCTGTTCTAAAATTTCAACAAGCACTCGATATTGATAATGATTGTCTGAATGTCAACGGTGGTGCTATTGCTATGGGACATCCTTTGGGCGCAACGGGTGCGATGCTCCTCGGCACTTTACTTGATGAACTCGAACGTCGTGACCTATCAACAGGTTTAGTCACCTTATGTGTAGGTGGCGGAATGGGTGTGGCGACGATTATTGAACGAGTGTAGGTTAAAAATAGTCACGCCATTGACTAAATTCACGTAAATTTAGTCAATGGAAATTCACTTTTTACAGAAATTTAGTCAACAAAGCTGTTAAACAACAATAACACATTCGCACTTTAACACGACCATACCATGATTTACTATAAAAAAGACACGGATAATATTGTTACGCTGACCCTTGATATGACGGGGCGAGATACCAATGTCCTCAACCATGAAATTGTAGAAGCATTTATTCCTGTGATTCGGCATTTACAAGAAGAACGGGACAAAAAGCGATTGCGTGGTATTATCATCACATCTGCAAAAAAGTCATTTTTGGCAGGTGGTGATTTGGAATATTTATATAAGAACTATTCTCCAGAGGAGATTTTCGGTTTTGCAGAAACGCTCCAACAGTTTTTTAGAGATTTAGAAAATCCAGGTGTACCTGTAGTAGCCGCCATCAATGGCACTGCACTTGGAACAGGATTTGAGTTGGCGCTGGCTTGTCATTATCGTGTTGTTATTGATGATGCGTCAGTTATGCTTGGACATCCAGAAGTTCGACTAGGTTTAATGCCAAGTAGTGGTGGTGTTATTCGTTTATTGTGGTTATTAGGTTTGGAAAAAGCATTTCAAGTATTAACGTCGGGTAAAAGATTACGTCCACAAGAGGCCTTACAAGCAGGAATTATTGATGAATTAGCAAAAGATGAAGCGGATATGCTTGAAAAAGCACGTCAATTTTTACTTAGTACACAAGAAGGTCGTCGCCCTTGGGATATTAAAGGAGAAACCATTCCTTTTGGAACAGTAAAAAATCCAGTAATAGCCAGTAAAGCTAGAATGTTAGGTGCCAATTTAATTAAACAATCGTATCATAATTTCCCTGCTCCACATGCCATTCTAAACACCTTGGTGGAAGGATCAAAAGTTGATTTTGACACCGCCTGTCGTATAGAAAGTCGCTACTTTACACAACTAATTATGCGTCCTGAAACACGTAATATGATTAAAGCCTTTTGGTTTGATTATAATGCTATTTTATCAGGAGCAAATCGTCCAAAAGGCTTTGGTAAATTTAGACCTAAAAAAGTAGGGATTATTGGAGCAGGAACGATGGGTTCTGGTATTGCATTCGAGTGTTTACGACGTGGATTAGAGGTGGTTATTAAGGATGTCTCCAAGGCAGTTGCAGACAAAGGGAAAGAGTATGTCACCCAACAATTGGATAGTTATGAAAATACAGGTCGTACCTTACCTTTGTCCAAAAATCAATATCTAGAACGAGTTAAAACAACTGATACATCCGAAGATTTTGAAAATTGTGATTTGGTGATAGAAGCTGTTTTTGAGAATAAAATGGTCAAAACAAAGGTATTGCAAGAAGCCGAAAACCACATGGATAGATATTCTATTTTTGGTACAAATACCGTCTCTATTCCAATTACAGAATTGGGTGCAGCAGCTTCTCGTCCAGAAAATTTCATTGGTTTGCACTTCTTTTCGCCTGTAGAACAATGTCCATTAGTCGAAATCGTAAAGGGAAAACAAACTTCTGATGAAACGGTCGCACGTGCTTTTGACTTTGTGACAGCTATCAAAAAAATTCCGATTCTAGTAAAAGACAATTGGGGATTCTATGCATCCAGAGTTAAAAACACTTATATTTTAGAAGGTATTCAAATGCTACAAGAAGGTTATCCTGCTGCTTTGATTGAAAATATGGGTATTCAATCGGGCATGCCCAAAGGGCCGTTAGCGATGGCAGATGATTTATCTCTTGATTTAGTACTCCGATACGAAGATTTGGCAGCTCAGCATTATGGAACAAAATATATCCAGCATCCAGCGGTAGACGTGCTCAAAATAATGATCGAGGAAGAAAAACGCAGAGGAGCATTCAAAATGCAAGGTTTTTATCAATACGAAGCCCAACAAGAACCCTATCTTTGGGAAGGATTAGAAACATTATTCAAGAATACAAAAGTAGATTTCAACACAGATGAACTCAAAGAGCGACTTTTATTTGCACAGGTGTTGGAGGCGGTGTGGTGTGTTCAAGAAGGTATCGTAAAATCTATTCCCGAAGCGAATCTTGGAAGTATTCATGGCTGGGGATTTCCAGCGTTCAAAGGTGGTGTTATCCAGTATATCAATGACTATAATTTAGAACGATTTTTGCTGAAATGCAAAGCATACGAAAGCGATCATGGGCCACGTTTTAAAGTGCCGAAAATGCTCACTACGATGGCAACCGAACAGTCCGTTTTTGTTTAGTATAAGCGTGTTCATGTGTGCACGTGTTCATGTACTCGTGTACTCCTTAACAGGAAACGTAAAAAAACAAGAACACACGAACACCTGCGCACGTTAACACGTGTAATATTGTAAATTCAAAAAGCCGTTTAAAGCGAAGGGAACTTTGTGTTAAGCAGCTATCTAACAGACGAAAAAACATGCGAATAAAACCTTTTAGAGCGGTTTATCCGAACCTTAACTTCATTACCTCACCTGATGAGTTTTTTGGAACAGTTCGGGATCAATATCCAGAATATCGGGAGAGTGGTTTTTTTAATAAAACAGCACAAGAATCCGTTTATATCTATCAAATCAAATCGGAAACTCGTACTTACACGGGACTAATTGCTTGCACAGATATTCGAGATTATTTGGATGGTCGAATCAAAAAACATGAAAATACACTTTCGGCTAAAGAGCAGCAGCAAATGCACTTGATGATTAAGCGGGGAGCGATTGTAAAGCCTATCTTACTGACTTATGATGATGTTCCAGAAATTAATAAATTGACCAACAGTATCACTACAATGGAAGAACCCTTTTATAGTGTGTATTTTGAAAAAGATGATTGCTACCATTCTTTTTGGGAAGTCAGTGATGGGGAACAAATTGAAACAGTACAACAGTTATTTAAGCGACAAATTCCAGAAACCTACATTGCAGACGGGCATCATCGTACATCTACGACGGCACTGATGCACGAGCGATTGGGTGAACAAGAAGGAGAAGCAGATTACGATCAAATGCTATGTGCTTTTTTTCCGTCAAGTGAATTAGATGTACACGATTACAACAGAGTCGTTGAAGGATTGGGTGAAATCACAATCACCACATTTATGGCAAAAATATCGCAATTGTTTGAAATTGAAATTCTTAAGAAATCACGTAAACCATCACAGAAACATGAAATCATTATGTATGTCAACCGGGAATGGTTTGCTCTAAAATGGAAAAAACAATTCCTCAAACTTAAAAAAAATAACAAAGTATTATTGGACGTCAGTCTATTGAACGAAAAAGTATTAAAAGAAATCTTAGATATTCAAGATGTCCGAACCGACCTTCGTGTAAAATATGTAGAAGGACCAAAAGGAATTGATGATATTCGCAATAAAACGAATAAATCAGAAAACAGAATTGGCTTTATGCTCTACCCTGTTCGCTTAGAAGATTTGATGAAAATTGCCGACAATGAACAAGTCATGCCACCCAAATCGACTTGGTTTGAACCTCGTATTAAAAATGGTTTGATTGTGCAGGAGTGGTAGGAATAGAAATCTTTAAAGCTATTTGACATCCTAAATTTTAACTTAAATTCTTAAATTTAAGCGCACATTTTCTGTAACTACTCTAATATATTTTCATAGATTTGCATCATATTTAATTTAACTAACAAAAAGTATTACGACCATGAGTTTACTCAAAAAGTTATCTGTTTTTTTATTTGTTTTTGTCATTGGATTTTCATCTTGTGGAGATGATGATTGTGCTGCTCCTGCTATTTCTGAAAATATCATCGGAACTTGGGATACAACCGTTTCATCTGGCGAGGTAGAATTTAAATCAGACGGCACTTATATTGACAATAATGACGCTCTATTAGGAGTCGAAATCAACGGTGTAGTCTATGATGATAGAACATATGTTGTCAACGGAGATTCCTTGGTGTTAACAGTATCGGATCCCAATGGAAGTGGTGAATCTTCTATAGGTTTTGAAGTTACCCAGAATGAATGTGATGAAATAAAACTATCGTTTGATATTGGTACTATATTTACAGAAACTTTAGTTCGCAAATAGAAAAGCCTTAAATGAAGTACATAAAAGGACTGAATATCATTTTTCGATATTCAGTCCTTTTTATTAAGATAGTCATGTTTCTTTTAATTTTTCTACTCTTTTAACGCCAATACTAATCCTTTACGCTTGCGTTCTGATACTTCAATCTTAGTATCATCTGTTAATTGAACATAGGCTTGCTTACCTTTTATAAATTGTCGGACGTATCTTAGGTTGATAAGATGTGAACGGTGTATTCTATAAAAATCACCTTCTTGGAGCAAAATATCTTCGTAGTGTTTGAGTGTACTCGTTAACAATAAAAAGCTTCCATCTATAAAATAAATATAAGTATAATTTCCGTGAGATTCACACCGAATGATATCTACTGGATTAACAAACGTAAATCCGTCGATGGTGGTGAGTGCAATTTTATGGATATTTTTTTCTTGAATTTGCCGTTGAAGAAAAGTGAGCTTCGTTTCAGAATTAAGTAAACTAATACGTTGTTCTACTCTTTGAACGGCAACTACCAATTCATCTATTTGAATGGGTTTTAATAAATAATCAATAGCATTTGCTTGAATCGCTTGTAAGGCATATTGTTCGAACGCTGTTGTAAATACCACCTCAAAAGGCATCCCATTAGGGTAATCCTTCAACAAGGATAAACCATCTTCAAAGGGCATTTCTATGTCTAAAAACACCAAATCTAAGTCGTGTTTTTCGATCAAAATTCGTGCAGCAACTACTGAATCCGCCAAATCAATGATATTGAGTTGGGGACAATATTCTTCACAAAAAGCTTTTAAAATGCGACGACTTCGAGCTTCGTCATCCACTATGATACAATTCATTTGTTTTCTAGTTTCTGGAATCAACTAAATAATGACTTTAGCCATCATTTCAATAAAGTTTTATTCTACCCCATATTTATCCAATAAATACACCAAACTCGTCATAGCAGCAGCCCCCAATTCCAGTTCTCGTTGATTGACCGCACCAATTAAATCTTCATGTGTATGGTGGTAATCAAAATAGCGTTGAGAATCTGGTGCTAAACCAAACAATAGACCTTTTTGGCTTTTCAACGGCCCAATATCTGCTCCTGAACCACCTTTATCAAAGCGCAATCCGTAAGGTTCTAATAATGGCAACCACTGTGTAACCTGCTTGAATTTTTTATTAAATACGGTCTTATCGGCATCTGCTCGAAACCCTCTTGGTGAAAATCCTCCAGCATCTGATTCAATAGCCGCCATATGAAATTCATTATTAGCATTTGAAATATCAGCGTACGCCCGACCGCCCGCTAGTCCATTTTCTTCATTCATAAACAACACACACCGAATCGTTCGTTTGGGTTGATAACCCAATTGTTTGATATGATACATCACATCCATAGATTGTACACATCCTGCTCCGTCATCATGCGCACCTTGACCTACATCCCAAGAATCCAAATGTCCACCAACTAAAATGATTTCCTCTGGTTTTTCTGAACCTCGGATTTCTCCAACCACATTATAAGACTGCTTCTTTTCATACATCTGACACATCGTGCGCACAAATACTCGAACGGGTTCTTTTTCTACCAAACGACTCAATAAATTTGCATCGTTCGTACTAATAGCTACGGCTGGAATTTGCGGGTCGCCTGGTTCATAAAACGTTCCACCTGTATGTGGCACATCATCGTGTTTAGTTGTCATAGAACGCACCAAAGCAGCTACTGCTCCATATCGTCCTGCTCGGCTTGGTCCTGATCCACGCTGATCCACTGCTCCTCCATACGCATTGAAGGTACGAATTTGTTTGGGGTTCATAGGTCGATTGAAAAACACAATTTTACCTTCTACTGTTCGCCCTAGTTTATCTAGTTCATCTAAACTTTTCACCTCAACTACTTCCGCCGTTACACCATATTTACCTGATCCAACTGAATTACCTAGTGCTAGTGCGTTCAACTCAACAGTTCCTACTTGATCAGAGTTGACTATTCGCACCTGTTCTGCTTCACCTCTTACCCAATGTGGTACCATACACGGTTGTAACCAAACAGAATCCAACCCTAATGTATCTAACATTTGCTTGGTATACTCTACCGCTGCTGCTGCTTGTGGCGATCCTGCCAAACGTCCACCAATACTCGTTGTTAAATGCTCCAACCACGGATACGCCTGTCCATCCGTTAGTGCTTGATCGTAAATCTTACGAATAAAAAGGGCATCTTCGTCATTCGTATTTTTCTGAGCAATAGTATGCGTTCCTAAACCAATCACTATTATCAACAGGAGTATTAATCGAGTCATAAATTGTTTTTTTATTTTTCCAAAGTTAAGGATTTTTCTGGTAGAAATGAGCATCGCTTCGCTCTGAGATCGTTGCGCTACGCTTACTTTGAGAAGTGAGACTCCAAATTAAACGCTCAAAGTAAGTCGCTTTTGGAGTCTCATTTCTCAAAATTCTGATTTATCAGAATGATCTCAGAGCAAAGCAATTCTAACATCTACCTCACTCCCACCGTCATATTTGGATCATAATCACCTTGAATAATTGGGGATTGGCGTTTGCCTGTATACTCATAGACCCGTCCACCAACGAAGTCGTACAATTCTTGCACCGTAACAATATTATCGTGGTTTTGGTCGGCCTCGCCTTTGAGTCCTCGTATTAAAAAATGACTAAACACACCTTGTCGTAAACCGCTAGATTCGAGTGATGTTTCAGCAGATTTGGAAGACATAATGAGGGCTGTACCAGCATCAGCTTGTGCTAATGTTTGGTAATAAGTACTTAGCATATTTTGGGTAGAAGTAGATCCTTTGGCAGTAAATAGACTACCTGAGTGACAAGCATCTGCAATACACAGTTTATACTTTGCTTTACTGTTTTTAAAAATCTCGTTAATTTCTTCGTGGTACAATTTATTATTATAGCTATCAAAATCAATAGGTAGAAACGAACCGTGTAAACCGTGACCAGAAAAGTACATCATCACAAGATCATTTTCTCCTGCTTTGGAAAAAATATCTTTCATGTCCTCCAAAATACGTTGTTTGGTAGCGGCCTCATCCACTAAAATTCGGATTTGTTCATCTTGCAATGCACCACCTTCTGGACTTTTCAAAAAAGCCAACATTCGATAAGCATCATCATCGGTATATTTAAGTGGTGTCATGTGGCTATCTTGGCTATAATCTGCTACACCAACGATCATTGCCCAGACTTTTGGTTGTACGGATGGATCAACGGGTCTTGTAGGGGCGTCGGGAACAACTTTTTTGGGTTTAGGACTAACTCTAGTTGTTTTTGTATTGGCTCGAATAAATTTTCCATTTGACCAAATACCATTTGCGGCATGTCCATTGGCCATGTGTAGTGTGCCTACTCCGTGAAAACGTCCAGTACTCCATTCACCCGTATATCGGTCTCCGTTTGCAAAATGACAAGTACCTCTACCGTGTGGTTGTCCTGCCGCAAATCGACCCCTATACTGTGCATGACCATCTTTAAAAATATATGTCCCTTGACCATTTTTACAATTTCCGCTGACACAACCTATTCGACCTTTTTCTATAAATTCAGAGTCTACTAGTTCTCCGTTTTTCCAAATTCCTCTAATGGATTCGCTTTCTTTTTGATATAACACTCCTTTTCCTTCTGCAAAGTTATTGTGAAATGCGCCTACATATTTATCACCATTCGCCAAATACCAACTCCCTTGTCCGTGCATCGCACCATTTAGAAATTGACCTTCGTATTTACTGCCATCTTTATAAGCAAATGTACCTTGACCATTTGTACAATCCCCATAAATACAGCCAGATTGAATCTCAATTCCATTTGAAAACATTCCACCTTTACCCGTAAATTGTTCTTCAATTAATGCCCCACTTTCGTCAATCGGTCGTCCTTTTTTCCACTGTCCTGTCCAAGTAGATTTATCGGCAAACGTTTTTGTTCCAAGCCCTTCTGGATAACGGTAATGCCACTGACCTTCGTATTTACTGCCATCTGAATAGTAACAAATACCTTGACCGTGAATTTCTCCGTTGACAAATTCGCCTACATATTTTGCTCCGCTGGTATATTCAAAAATACCTTCACCATTGGTACAATTACCTGAAATACATTGGGCGAATAAAGCCCCTACACTAAAAATAAAAGATAATACGAAAAGGAAAGTCGTTTTTTTTCTCATGTCTAAAGTTTTTGGAATTACAATATATTACACATAACAATCATACGAAGAACGTTTCAATTGGTTTTTTTATTCTGAATACTTTTAGATTCATTTAACAAATAAATAAGAGTATCGTATCGTTTTAATTGTTACATTGAAGTACATCAATGAATTGAATGGTAAGGTTCAGAAATAAATTCTAACCACTAATAATAAATAAGCGAGATGATTAAATATTGGTATATAAATATTCTTTTTTGTGGACTTTGTTTTATCAACAATAGTTTTGCACAACTAGAAGACGATTTGGAAAAAATCGAACTAAATGGTGAGATCGTCACTATGTACATTACAGAGGATAACGATACTTTATTGTTAGCCAACTTGGAGGATGTATCAGTATCTTCTTTACGAAATTTTGAAGATCAAGCGGAATATAGACGTTATTTGAAATATAGAAGATATGCTAACGTGGTATTTCCCTATGCAACCGAAGCGATTAAAATATTCCGTGAATCGGAAGAAGTGACACATACTATGAAAAAAAGTAAGCGTAAAAAACATTATAAACGTTTACAGAAAGAACTGAAAGACGAATTTGAAGAGCCACTCAAAAAATTGACTAAAACACAGGGTAAGATTTTAATCAAAATGATTGAAAAAGAGTTAGACACGCCTTTTTATACCTTGGTCAGAAATCTTCGTGGTCGATTGACCGCCAGCTATTGGAACACGCTTGGTTATATGTATGGCTACCGAATGAAAGAAGGATATACCGAAGGTGAAGATGCTGTGTTAGATGCTGTGTTACACGATTTTGATATTTCGTATCAGTGAATTTAAGTGTTAATTATCAGTCTTTTTTAATCGATTATTTTCTGGATTTTGGTGGGGGATAGTATCAAGTAGATTTCTGACTTCATCGATATTATTGGTAATTTTTGAGATGTGCCATGTGAGGTTTTTGCGTTGAAATTCTTGCTCTACTAGTACTTGAAACGCTTTTATTAAGTGTACTTTAAAAGCTGGACTTATCCATGTACAAAATTCCAAAGCAATATCTTTGTGCGCATAAGTACCACCATATCGACCAGGTTTGGAGGTAATACCTACTGCATTCATTTCTTCAATGTATTTTTTAGTCGTCAATACATTTCTGTTTTGTGTATATTTATTTCTAAAGGAGACTATCTGGTCTACTTTAAAATCTGGATTATAAAGCTTTTCCCACTCTAATAAGAAATCAAGTGTTCCTAAATTACGAAGCCAAGACCGAATAAGAAATTTGCTTTGTTCTTTATCAGACTGTTGAGCAATATCTGTTAACGAAACATAATCTTCTTCATGAACAGAATCTATACGAATTTTAAAACCTTGAACTTCAATTTTCTTAGAGGGCATGTGTTTATACTTTTAATCAATTATTGATTACTACTTGGATTAGAAATCGTAGATGTAGGAATCCGTCGCTTTTTATAGTAGTTCACTCCTGCACCATACACCCAACCCATATGACCTTTTCGAGTACGAATTTTTATCCAAGGTTCGTCTGCCACTTCTGGCCCAAGACTAATTTTTTGTGTAAAATCAGTTACCTCATTCATAAAAAAGACTTCTTCAAATAGTGGTAATCTAGTAATACTCGTGCTATCTAAATGTGGCCCTGTTCGAAGATTCAAATCCTCTAAAGTGACGTATAGTTTTGAAATAACCGATGTAGGTGGAGCTGGCGGTGGTGTATAAGTTGTTGGTTCAGGTGTCGTATTCGTGGCAGGAATTTCAGTTATGGTGGTCGCAACACTTGTTTCCGTAGCTGTATTTTCGTCAGTACTCGCCTCTTCTTCTGTTTCTTGATAAGCACGTTTAGTACTATTACAGCGGATAACAGCTATTGTGATAAAGCTAAAAACCAATACTAATACAATCAGTACTTCGGTATTCGGTAAGGTGAAGGATTGTTTCTTTTTTGCCATTCTGATATTACTTTCTTTCTTAGACGTATGCTTTAAAAGTTTGATACATCAAATTTAATACCTTCTTTCAAAAAATTAAAAGTTTTAAATTTAAAATTAATCAACATTTCGTGTTTTGTTACCATTTTTTGAGTATATTTGTTGGCTAAGTGGCAAACCAAAATTACTTATATTTTTTTTGCCTAACTACTCACATGATTTATAAAATATAAAACATAAGGTCAACCTAAAATGAACGATTCTTTACGCTATCAAATTGCACTCACTAAAATCCCTAAAATTGGTAATGTCCATGCTAAAAATCTCATTAGCTTTTGTGGTGGTGTAGAACCGATCTTTAAAAGTTCTAAAAAAGCATTACTCAAAATACCAGGTATTGGAGAGCATCTTGCGCAAGCTATTACAGAACAAGATGTATTACGACAAGCAGATCAAGAAATTCAATTTATTCAAAAAAATAAAATACAAACCTTTTTTTACTTAGATGCCAACTATCCCGCCCGTTTAAAACATTATAACGACGCACCCATTTTATTATACCATAAAGGAAATGCTCAACTCGATCACCCTCGCAATGTTGGAATCGTGGGTACACGTAAACCAAGTCCTCGTGGAAAGTTGATTTGTGAGGAACTCGTTGAAGGATTAAAAGAGTATAACGTTCAAATTATTAGTGGTCTGGCGTATGGTGTAGATATTACGGCACATCGAAAATCAGTTGAATTAAATATTCCGACGGTTGGTGTCTTGGGACATGGATTATCGAGAGTTTATCCTCAAAATCATTACAACACTGCACGAGAAATGGAACTCAACGGTGGTTTGTTGAGTGAATTTACCAGTGATTTAGGCCCTGACTATCATCACTTCCCCATGCGAAATAGGATTATCGCTGGACTATGTGATGCGCTCATTGTCGTAGAAACACCCAACAAGGGCGGTTCTATGATTAGTGCCAATTATGCCAATGCTTACAACAAAGATGTGTTTGCTGTACCTGGTCGATTATCCGATCATCAATCCGCTGGCTGCAATCATTTGATTAAAACCCACAAAGCCAATCTCATAGAAAGTGCAGCCGATATTGGCTATATTATGCGTTGGGATAAACTCGATCAACAAAAAAACATACAAACTCAACTTTTTGTGGATTTGGATGATCGAGAACGAAAAATAGTCGATCATTTAAAAAATATTGATTCTAAAAGCATCGATCAACTCAGCTATGACGCACAACTCAATGCCAGCGAAATGGCTGGTGTACTGCTAGGTTTAGAATTTAAAGGTGTGATTCAGCCTCTACCTGGCAAACGGTATATGTTGGTGTAACATCCATGTATAGTTTCTCAAATAAGCTTCGTACTTTT
>JAHDFQ010000077.1 GCA_020628085.1 Saprospiraceae bacterium | reverse complement strand
TTCTGGTTGTACTAATTAATGAGCAATTTCTTAGATTAGTTAGTGGTTATTGGTCAATTAGTAATTTTGTTGTAACATATTTACTAATTAACCAATAACTGGTTGTATCGCAACTTTGTTTATCTTGATTTTGGACGACGACGTTTTCCACCTGGTCGCAAAGGTACACCACCTTTTGACATACGTTTAGCTTGTTTGATCGCACCCTTATTTTGCATCATTTTATCAAACTCTACAATTTGAGCTTTCAACTGAGGTTCCGTTACTTTCATTTTTTTCAAATTCCGATACGCCACCTCTGCTGCGGGCCACTTCCCACGATTCACGTGAATACTCGCCAACTGTAACTCTACCATTGCTTTTTCATTGTCCGTCGGTAAATCTATGGCACGTGCTTGTTGCAAATACGCTTCTGCTCCATCTTGATCTTTACGATTCATGGCTAAAGACCCTTTCAAAATATAGTAAAATGCTCGATTGGTTTTATACAACCATGCTGGTTTCATAGTCAAATTCAACCGCTCCTCTGCTTCGTCAAATTGCTGTAATTGTACCATCTGACCGGCAGATTGGATTGTTCCAAAAGCAATATATCCGACTAATAGTATAAGCCCAGCTAATAGAAATGGAAAAGCATACCAAAACCCAAAGGCAAAAGCAAGTATGATTCCTCCTACTAGGAATACTCCAATTAGTGCAAATCGCAAATAAATATTAATTGTAAACATATCTTTTATTATATCTTTTTAATGTATTCACTTTTTGTAACGGGACACAAATATACCAATTTAAAACCGATTTTAGGAACGTAGCCAAGGTTGTAAGGCAATTTCCATCTTATGGACATTCTCTTTAATCATTAAGTCGTTGCTGTTGAAGGTTTTGGTAGTTTGAAGACGTTGATGGGCATCTTGAAAACGTTTTTCTACAAAAGCAATATGCGCCAAATTGAGGTTTGCTAAAGCTTTATCGTTGTTGGTTCGTAAACCTAAATCGACGGCTCTTTGTAAGTGCTGTTCTGATACTTTCATTTGCTTCCGTTGCAATTCAATCATACCTTTGGTAAAAAAATAGTAGGCTCGATGTCCTTTTAATAGCCAATTAGGATGTGTGGTCACACTCAATAAGCGTTCAGATTTATCTATATCTCCTTTTTTAAGCTGGGCAAATGCTACCCAAACATGACCAAACAAAAAATGTGTTGCGATTAAAACTAATGCTGCAACGTATAGATACCAAGCACTAGAAAGTCCTTCCATATAATGAAAGACAACACCCAATGCCAGTAATAATCCTATTAAAATGAAGCGGATGTAGGTGTAAAACATGAATTATATTTTTTTCAGTTCACGAAAGTAAGCATTTTAATGTTAATTATTCATACTTGCGTCACCACTCGCATCACCCATTTTATAGGCAATAAAATTGATATTATTCTGGTTGGTGGCTACTGCCTGAAGTTCTATAAAACTAATATCTTCATATCCATTGCTCGAAAAAGGGTCTGTGTTGTTTGTAAAAATATAATCAGCATTCGCAAACTGCCAAGCATCCACATTTGTGAAAGTATCAATAAATAACAAAATTCGTTGACGGGTCAGTATGACATCAAATGTAGTAATATTTCCATCTTGATTAACATCAGCAGCTAACATCTCATAGGGGCTTCCTAGCGTATTAATAGCTAAAATATGTTGTGTCATCAAGACCAAATCGAAGGTACTCACACCCTCTATATCATCCATTTGTTTTTGAGGTTGAACGTAATAATCTTGATTGGATACAAATGATTCAAAAACATAATTGCCATTAGCTGAAACGGTAGTAGAATCAATAGGAAGAACATTTTCCGACGGCTCTTGATCGTATAAATAAACGGTTGTCCCAATTGCTGCCATCCCTGTTCGATCATTAATCCTACCAGAAATAGATACTCGATTGGTCTCTTCCAAAGGATCAAATCCATCTAATATTATATTCCCTAAATTTTCAGGATCAAGCCAATTTTGAAGTTGATTATTCGCATTTCCACCCATATCCCAAGAAAAGGCAAATCGTCCAAAAAAGGCTTCAAAAATAGAACAATCAGCCGTTCCACCATTGAGTTGCCCAACAACGTGACCATTGGCATCAAACAGCGGACTTCCCGACGAACCACCTTCAAATGTTCCTTCATCGTAGGTTACAAAAAAATGATGATTGGCAGGTGTGGTAACGTTATTATTCCAATTGAGCGGTGCTGGATAAATTTTAGCTGGGTCTTCATCCACCGATATTTTTTTAATATCACCGTTTGGATGATGAATATTCCAAGATTGAGCAGGTTCATAGTTGGTATTTCTATTCCAACCGCTATAAAATACATTATAATTCAGTGGAATATCGGTAGATAGCTCAAACAACTGAAAATCACTTTCCACTCGTCCTGCTCGATTCGTACAACCTAAAATGGATTGAACCATCGGTTCGGTTGACGGATTATTACAATCATCAGATTCATAATGAAAATCAAACCGATAAAAATCATATTCTGGTGTAAAACCATCCTGACAATGAAAAGCTGATAAAATATAGGGCGTTCCGTCGTTTCTAGTATTATTAATTAATGTTCCAGAACACCAACCCATACCTTCTTCTACCACCACTAAAATTCGAACTACACTTCGCTTTTCGTTTTCCCAAGCGTTACCTTCTGCACAGTTGACATTTACGTGGCAAGGTAGAGCCGTTCCAAAACCACTTCCGCCGCTATAAATGCTTGGTTGACCGTTTTTAGGTGGCGTAATACGTGCTCGATCGTAACCGTACATCAACTTATGAATATGGATTCGACCTTTATTTTTAACTTGTTGAGGTTCAAAATATTCTATCACAACGACATCCGAATGAATAATGCCCGTCATGAACTTGCCGCTAGTTTTGTTATTGATATGCGTATATGCGCCTAAAATTTCTGTTTTTGCTTCATTATATACATGTAACGTTGCTCCTTTAGGAAGAAAGAAATCATCATACAAAATAGATAATCCAACCGCTTTATCTGCTTTCAGTTGGAGTTGCCAAATTCGATCTCCATTTTTCAAAACCGTCCATTGACCAGCATTATTCAAATCATAATCAACAGGTATAGGTGCTGCAAATCGGAAATTTCGTCCAGTTTGCTGATCTTCTTTTATCAATTGATTACGATCTACTTTTGGTAATGAAGTTATCGGAAGATTTTCAGAAATCCGTTGATTTAAAGCGAAACTTTTAGGCAAGTCGTTTTGACTAATCTGTGCTAAAGTAGGAATCGTCCAAAGCAGAAATATAGAAACTCCTAAAAATAAAATATGTCGTGTTCGGTTGTTCATGGAATGCGTGTTTCTAGTATCGTATTTTTTTGACTTTAGACCTAATTTATAGCGTTTAAAGATTGTGATACCCTTTTCCAAAGTTATTCCATTTTGACATAAGATGAAAGGAATATGAATAGGAATCTACCTTTAATCAACATTTGGATGGATTAAGCTGTTCTAGTTTTACTATTTTTGCATGTATTTTCACCATAAATTTTCTAACACTAGACTGAAATGTACACCCAACGACATATTCCATTATCTATGCCTGCCGAACGACTAGATGCATATCTAGAGAATGGTTGGTATAGAATGGGACAAATGATCTTTACATGTCAGTTTTTAAATGTAAACGCTACTTATTATTCGACTATTTGGCTGCGATTGAATCTTTTAGAACATCAATATTCCAAAAGTCAGCGAAAATTAATGCGTCGTAATGCAAAACACTTCAATGTAGTCATTCAAAAGGCATCTTTAACCAAAGAAAAGGAGTCGCTTTTTCAAAAATATAAAGCCGATTTTGATGGTTATCTAGCTCCTACCCTATTACATTCTATGCAAGACAACTCTGATCGTAATATATATAATACCTATGAAGTAGCTATTTATGAAGGAGATCAACTTGTTGCTTTTAGCTTTTTTGACCTTGGAAAGACCAGTTTATCGAGTATAAAAGGGGTATATGATCCAGATTATTATAAGTTTAGTTTAGGATACTATACGATGTTGCTTGAAATGCAATACGGCTTAGAAAATGGATTTTCTTGGTATTACCCAGGGTATGTCGTCCCAGATTATCCAAAATTTGATTACAAAACACGAATTGGTGCGGTTGATTATTTGGATTATGTCAGCAAAAAATGGTTGCCTTTTGATACCTTCACAGAAGCAGATATTCCAATGCGAATTTTACATCAACAGCTTTATCAAATGAGTGAGCAATTTAAAGCGTTTGGGATTTCGTATATACAGATCGTTTACCCTTTATTTGAGTCTAATATTATGGGATATTGGGAGGATGACTTTTTTGAACATCCTATTTCCTTGATTTGCTTTCCTGAAAAAGATCAGTATTTTTTCAATATTGTCACCTTCGATTTAGAAAAAAGAGTTTTTCAATTATATGAATGCTTACAATCGAATGAAATATATTTAAATTATAAAAACGAGCAATTGCGTCCCTATCAAGAACGAGGTATTCATGTCATGTTGGAGTTGCTCATTAAGCGTGAGAAGGTGATTGAAAGTCGTGACTCACAAGCAATTATTCAAGCACTTTTACCAAGGAAAGCACAATTATATTCTAGCTAAATCAGTTCCTTTCACAGTAATTTTCGTTATTTAACAAAATCTTTCACTATTCTTTGTTTAAGCAAAATAGGCATTCTATTTTTGTACGCAAATTGAATACAATTCAATTTATTCATCTAAAAAAAAATCTATGGATACGGTTTTAGAAATCATTAAAATTACATTACCATCACTCGTTGTGTTTGGAACCGTGTATGTTTTGATGAAACATTTTTTTGAAGAACAACAAAAGATTCGTTTTTTCAAAAACCAAGAAAAACGTCAGCAAGCTGCACTACCCGTTCAGCTCACAGCTTATGAAAGATTGTCTTTGTTCTGTGAACGTATTTCTATTCCAACTATGATTCTTCGCATCAAACAACCCGACATGCAGGCACGTGTGTTACAAATTGGGCTAATGATGGCGGTTCAACAGGAATATGAGCATAACATCACACAACAGGTCTATGTATCTGATAATCTGTGGAAAATTATTCAATTTGCGAAGGAAGACATTTTAAATACGATTAATATCGTAGCGGAAAATGTAGATCCAAACGCAAGTGCAGAAGCATATACCAATGCTTTATTTACATATTTAGAACAACAAGAAATACATCCAACCGAAAAGGCACTCATAGCGATTAAGAAAGAAGCGAGTGTTTTATTTCGTTAAGGCAGGCGAAATAAATAAATTTAGTTTCTTTTAATTAGTGCGAATTATAATTCATTAAAAATGAATTTAATAAAGCTAGATTAAAAGAATTGAATCTAAACTTATTTCTAAGCCATTACTAAACTATCAAAACCAATATCAAATTATGAGCAGACTTAGTGGACAAACTACCCTAATTACGGGTGGATCAAGAGGAATTGGAGAGGCTATCGTCCGTAAATTTGCAGCCGAAGGATCAAATGTAGCTTTTACATATGTTTCTTCCGAAGCAAAAGCAAATGCCATTATTGAAGACTTAAAAGATACAGGCGTAACGATAAAAGCATATCGTTCAGACGCTAGCTCGTACGAACAAGCCGAAGCCTTGGTCAAACAAGTGATCGAGGATTTCGGGCAAGTGGATACACTCATTAATAATGCAGGTATTACCCGTGATACATTAATGTTGCGTATGAGCGAAGATCAGTGGGATGCTGTTATGCAAACCAACTTAAAATCTGTTTTTAATCTAACTAAACATATTTTGCGTCCAATGATGAAAAAACGTAAAGGTTCGATCATCAATATGAGTTCTGTTGTTGGCGTGTTCGGAAATGCAGGTCAGGCTAACTATGCCGCTTCGAAGGCTGGGATTTTTGGATTTACAAAGTCTATTGCAAAAGAAGTAGGATCAAGAAATATTCGCTGCAATGCTATTGCGCCAGGTTTTATTGAAACGGATATGACCGACGAACTAGATGAAAAAACGAAAGAACAATTTTTGGCAGGCATTCCACTGAAACGCTTAGGTAAAGGTGAAGAAGTCGCTAATGCTTGTGTATTTTTAGCTTCGGACGAATCAAGCTATATTTCAGGTCAAACCCTAAGTGTATGTGGGGCATTAAACTGCTAATTCTTATATAGAATTTTTATCCCAAAAGCCCTTTCTCCAATATCGGAGGAAGGGCTTTTTTATTATGATAGGATACGCAAGTACAGATGAGTCGAAAAAAAGTTCATATAATGTTTGATTTTTTCAAAAAAAGTGTATTTTTATTTCATTATGTATATTAAATGACATAATACTATCAAACAACAGGTCACAGAACCTCACAAAATTAGGTGTTCATTCAGACCAAAACAACCCCATTTCGTTGAACCAAATATAAGTTATCATTCTCGTTAGCTTTATTTAAAACCAAACTAAATCGAACCCAACCGATTAATGTGATCGCATATTTTAATAACCAAACTTGATAAAACATATACCTAATCGTTTTATTAAGAACTACTTAAACAGTAAAACAATGCCAACGAATCTTTACACTAAATTTCTTTTCACGCTATTTATAGCTATGCTATTAAGCCATGTTACTTATGGTCAATCCTGTGACAATGGTACTAATCAATATCCAACATCTAGTGTAACTGCACCGACGACAGTTGGGGCAACGACGACTATTTCAACGCTTCAATATGCTGGTGAATATGCTGTACTTACTGGACTTGTTGCAGGACAAACTTATTCTATTACGAGCGATTTGTCTGGAACACCCGATTATATCACTATTAGGGATGTTGCAACCAACAATGTATTAACAGAAGGCGTATCTACACTTACTTATATCGCTTCTACGAGTAATGATATAGAAGCACATTTTACACTCAATGATGGTGCTTGTGGTACAGATAACAGTTTTCATACGACAACTATCACGTTAGTCAGCCTAACAGCAAGCTGTACAGCACCTGCCGCAACTGCTGTTTTCAATTGTGCGACTAACTCCATTGATGTTAACGTTACCAACATAGGATCACCCTCTGCTGGAAGTCCTGCTTTTTCGGTCAGTGTTGACGGTTCAGGTTTGACCGCACAAACGATTACCGCAACAGGAAATTATACTTTTGGGCCATTAACAACAGATCAAAGTTACAACTTAACTTTTTCAAACGGTGTAGATATAGCATGTGACCAAGCTATTTCGTTTTTGTATCCCGACTGTGCCACTTTAGGTACGGGTTGTGTGGAAGCGGTAACAAGTGGTGATTTAGAAAATGCAGCAAATTGGACTGAATTATCGACTTATGATGATTGGTTTTCGGGCACAACCAACACGGGAACACCTGTTATTGATAATACATTACCACTAGAAGCCAATCAATCTGCTTGGTTAGGTGGATATGGAGGTAGTGGTCTTGGAGAATTTTTGGGACTTGGTGGTGCTCCTTATATTACTGAAATTAGCCAAACGGTTACACTTACTGCTGGAAACACTGTTAATCTTTCCTTTTGGGGACTACTAGGGGTTTGTGATTCTCCAGCAGATGTATTTACCATGTCTGTTGACAATAATGTTCAATTAACTATAAATGGTGGAGATGCTTTTTGTGGAGATGTGAAGTGGCATAAATATGATATAGATATATCTGCATTTGCAGATGGTGGCACACATACTATTGCTTTTAGATTGGTTGAACAGGGTAATAATGATTCTCAAACCAACTTCTTTATAGATGAAATTAGTATTGAGGATTGTCCTTCTATTATTTGTAACGCTCCAGTTGCTTCAGCAGCACCAACTTATGATTGTTTTACCAATCAGCTAACCATTAATTTATCCAATGCAGGTATACCGGCTGACCCTACTAATAATCCTTATGTTTTAACACTTTCAGGAGGTGCAAGTGCTACTCCACAAACAGTAAGTGGAACTGGAAATTATACCTTCACGGGTTTAACAGCTAACAATACTTACACAGTAACTGCCGATGATGGAGCAGGTTGTGTTGTTAATCTTGGTAGTGTTGTAGCAAATTGTGCTTGTCTGTCACCTGTAGGAACAGCCACATATGATTGTGGGACGGATTTAATTCAACTTAACATTTCAAATACTGGTGTACCGACGGGTTCTTTTAATGCTTCTATTGATGGTGGCACGCCTGTGAATATAAATTCTGTAGGCTCTTATCCACCCTCATCTTTTGGAAGTTTCACACCAGATCAAACTTATAATTTAGTATTTGATAATGGGGCAGGTTGTACTTCTTCAATTGACTATATATATGGTGGATGTAGAAACCCTGGCCCTGGTTGTACCAATAACTTACTCAACGGAGATTTTGAATCTGGTGGGGGTAACTGGCCTACTAATACCGCTGTTGATGCTCTTAATATTAATGTTTATGAATCAAGTACTGATCCGCATATTAAACCTCAATTTTCACTTGGAGCAGGAACACAGTCTGCTGTACTCGGTCGATATGGAGGAACGGGTACGGGAACAGGAGGCGCACCCTATGTATCTACAGTAGGTAAAAGTGTTGGTACAACGAATGGGAATACGATGACGCTTTATTTTTGGGTATATTGGGACGCTTGTGATAGCTCGTCTGACGTACTAGATGTTATTATAGATGGTACAGTCGTTTCTACTTTCACAGGAGGAGCTTTTTGTAATGATGATAAATGGCATGAATTATCCGTAAATATGGATGCCTATGCAGACGGAACAAATGCCAATATTGTATTCAGTGTGACGGAAAACGAAGCCAATGGTGGACCAACGAGGGTCTTTATAGACGATGTACAAGTTGATAACTGTACCCCAATTTCTTGTCCAGCAGCATTCAATGGAATAGCAGGATCACCAGCAGATCAAACAGATTATGAAACAGACGGTAATATTCTATCCATTCAAACCATTGCAGCAGGTACAACTATTGACTACGATGCTGGAACAGATATTACTTTAGGAATTGCAGGTTCTGCCGGTTTTGAAGTACAGTTGGGTGCCACTTTTTGTGCTTTTATTGATGGATGTAACGGAATGGGTGGAGTCATTAATCCTATAACTGGTGGAAACACAAACAACCTTCAAGTCGATGAATCGGAAAAAGCAGCTATAATTTATTCTACGAAAGAATCCAGTCACCAAATACGATCTCAAAGAACGGGCGTACTTTTTCAACCTGATTACCCTACGACAGCACCAAAGAACATGAATAAAAATGTTCCTATAGCGAATAAAAAATATATACCTAAAAAGAAATCAACTTCCAAACGAAAAAAAATTAAGAAAAAATAAAGATTAACAATTGGAATATGTCAGAAAGGGCTGCTGGTTTTCACAATCGGTAGCCTTTCTTTTTTGGTACTTTATTATAGAAACCTTTTCTTTGTTGGAATATTATTCAATTCATTTTACATGGCTTATAAATCATATACCGTTCTTGGGTTAATGTCGGGTAGTTCACTAGATGGACTTGACATAGCTGCTTGCTCATTTGAAGTCAATAAAACAGCTAACAGCCCAATATTAAAATGGAAATTGATCCAAGCCGCCACGCTACCTTTTTCAGAAAAATGGCAGGCTCGATTGGCTCATTTACCTGCTCAATCTGCTCTCAATTTTGCTAAAACCAATACTTATTTTGGTTATTACATGGGCGAACTGGTCAATGATTTTTTAGCGAATTATTCCATTCAACCAGATTTGATTGCTTCGCATGGACATACTATTTTTCACAATCCAAATGCTCGTTTTACCAGTCAAATTGGTGATGGTGCAGCGTTGTCTATGACAACCAACCTGCCCGTTTGTTGCGATTTTAGGACAACCGATATTGCTATCAATGGCGAAGGAACACCACTCGCTCCAATTGCCGATCAATGGCTTTTTGAAGGATATGATTTTTATCTCAACTTAGGTGGAATTGCTAATATTAGTTGTCCTGTTGCTAGTGAAATTATAGCTTTTGACGTAGGTGCGTGTAATCAAGTTTTAAATGCTTTAGCTAATTTAGCTGACTTAGAATACGATAATAATGGAGACTTAGCAGCCACTGGCAAGATTCATACGGGTCTGTTTTATCAACTCAATCAACTTGATTTTTTTGAAGATGAGTATCCAAAATCACTGGACAATAGTTGGGTTAAAGAATTTATAACTAAACCCTATTTGGAGACAGCAGCTAGTGTAGAGGATCGATTGAGAACCGCTTGCGAACAACTCGCCTTTCAAGTCAATAAATCAGCTGTTGATATTATGAAAACCGAGCGCCTCAACAAAGAGCGTTATACGATGTTCCTATCTGGTGGAGGCGTTTTCAACCGTTTTTTAGTATCTTGTTTACGAGATTATTGTCCAAAAATAGATTTCGTCATACCAGACAATTCAATAATCCAGTTTAAAGAGGCAATCTTAATGGCTTTAATGGGTGTACTAAGAATCGAAGGTATTCCAAATTGCTTATCTTCGGTCACGGGCGCAAAAATGGATACTGTTGGTGGAGCATTGTATCAGCCGTTTACCAAATAATATTTAATCAATTTTCAATATTTTTTTTTGGAAAATAATCAATACCAACAACGCATTTTTGTAACAGGCGGAACGGGTTTAGTCGGTTCTTATCTGCTTCGCTACTTAGTGGCGCAAGGCTATACCAATATTCTAGCATTGAAAAGAGCAACTAGCTCTATGGCACTGGTCAAGGAAATTCAAAATAAAATTGAGTGGATAGAAGGTGATATTTTAGACGTGGTTTTGTTAGAAGAAGCTATGGAGGGTATAGATTTGGTCTATCATTGTGCAGCAGTGGTATCTTTTGATCCGAGGTTTAGAAAACGACTGTACGCCATTAATCAGGAAGGAACGGCTAATATGGTGAATGTAGCTTTACATTGTGGTGTAAAAAGATTTCTGCATGTGAGTTCCATCGCAGCTTTTGGAAAACGCCAAACAGACAAAGCTATTAACGAATCTAATAAATGGGAACGTGATCCTGTCAATTCAGATTATACGATTAGTAAATACTTAGCTGAACAGGAGGTTTGGCGAGGAATTGCCGAGGGTCTACCTGCCGTGATGGTCAATCCTGCGGTCATTATGGGAAGTGGGTTTTGGGATGCAGGCCCAGCTCGTTTTTTTACGCAAATATGGAATGGCTTAAAATTCTATCCAACAGGAAAAACAGGTTTTGTAGATGTTCGTGATGTTGCTCGTTTTATGATTTTGTTGATGGAGAGTGATATTGTAGCAGAACGATATATTCTAAGTGCCGAAAATTGGACATATCAAGATTTATTTTTCCGAATTGCAGATTTATTAAAAGTCAAACGTCCGTCGATTCAAGTTACACCATTTTTAAAAGAATTAGCTTGGCGTTTTGAATGGATACGCTCTCGAATTACCCGTAAAAAACCAATGGTGACCAAAGCTACTGCTAATGCTTCTATGTCGAGATATGAATTTGATAATCAGAAATCAATTCAAACCTTTGATTTTAAATATACACCTATTGAAACGACCCTTACCGAAACAGGTAAACAATTTTTAGAAGGGATAAAAAATGGTTTCCCACCAAAATACTTACCTTTAAACCAACTCTAATACAAATCTCTTTTTTCGTTGAAAAAACAATTCCTTTCCATTATCATTCCGCTCTTCAACGAAGTTGATAACATCACCGAATTGTACCGACAATTGACGGCTGTTCTAGGTAATTTATCTGACTATGATTATGAGATTTTATTTGTAGATGATGGTAGTCGAGACGGATCATTTGAAATGGTAAAAACATTACATCGAAGCGATCAAAGAGTACGAGGCATATCTTTTTCTCGGAATTTTGGACATCAAACGGCACTTTTGGCAGGTTTAGAATATGCGAAAGGCAATATTATTATTAGTATGGATGCAGATTTGCAACACCCGCCCAGTCTGATACCTACACTTATTGAACAGTCGAAAAAAGGATATGAAATTGTAAATACTCGGCGATTAGATAGTGAAGGTGTAGGTTGGTTCAAAAAAACGTCTTCCAAATATTATTATTCATTGCTCAACTACTTATCAGATATTCCAATTGAGCCAGCCGCCGCTGATTTTAGGTTGATGACTCGAAAAGTCGTTGATGCCTACTTGAATTTACCAGAACGGGGTCGATTTACTAGAGGATTAGTCAGTTGGATTGGTTTCAAACAAACCATTATTGAATATAAAGCCAATGCCCGTTTTGCTGGACAATCAAAATATTCACTAGTAAAAATGCTAAAATTTGGACTGGATGGGATTATTGCCTTCTCTGTTCGTCCTTTACGACTCTCGTTTTATGTCGGATTTTTAGTATTTTTATTTGGTATTTTATATGCTATTTATGCCATCATTCAGTTTTTTCAAGGGGAAACGGTAGCTGGTTGGGCATCTATTTTAGTGTCCGTTCTAATCATTGGTGGTGTAATGCTATTGAGTCTAGGCGTTATTGGCGAGTATATCGCTCGTATTTACCACGAAGTCAAACAACGTCCACATTATTTTATACAAGAAGAAGTTGGGAAATCAATATGAAAAAGAAACCAAAGAAAAAAGTAGTCAAAAAGAAGGTAAAAACACCTAAAAAGTCCAATCCATTCATTTGGTTGGGGGCAGCTTTATTGGTTACCTTGATTGCGATGCTTCCAATTTTTGGAACGGAATTATTAAATTATGATGATGAGCTGTATATCAGCCAAAATCCATTTATTCAATCCTTCAATATAAAAGCGCTGTTTACAGAGTTTTACCAAAATCAGTACTCACCCTTTGCGATGACGCTCATGGCAATTCAATATAAATTGGGTTTAGGAACAGGTACATTAAAAGGTATTTCCCTGCTCTGGCATTTGCTGAATGTCGCTTTGGTTTTTTTAGTCATTCAACGATTATTTCAAAAGCAGAACTGGGCTTTTTTTGTAGCAGCATTATTTGGCGTTTGTACCTTACAAGTGGAAGCAGTCGCCTGGTTGACCGCTTCGATGAAAATCGGAACGTATGCTTTTTTCTTTTTATGTGCATTGTATTTTTATGTTCGTTATACTGAAAAACAGGAAAAAAAATGGTTGGGTTTCGCTTTTGGAGCATTCGTTCTTTCTTGTTTGTGTAAGGAACAAGCGGTTGCATTCACACCAACGCTCCTTTTGGTCGATTATTATAAGAATAGAAACTGGCTAAGTACTACTGTTTTAGTTGAAAAGATTCCTTTTTTGATCGTCTCTGTTCTGTTTGGAATATTGACCTTGCAAGCATCGGCTGCCTCCGAAGCCCAACAAACTGTGTTCCAATACGGTTTTGGAGAACGTTTATTGTTTGCGTTGTACACCCTGGGTGCTTACCTCACCAAAATGATAGCACCGTTTAATTTGTCATTTTTCTATACCTACCCCATCAAAGGAGCAATTCCAGTTTATTTCTATGTTTATGCTGCCATTGCTATCGCTATTTTAGCAGTCTTGGTTCAAGCAATCAGACGCCAAAATAAAACGGTTATTTTTGCTTTGCTCTTTTTTGCATTCAATATTGGATTAACCATTTTTACTCAATTGTTATCGGTGCGAGACGTGATTATGGCGGATCGTTATGTGTACATTCCTGCTATCGGATGGTTTCTATTTTTGGCTTATGTTTTAGAAAAAATTATTAGCCCAAAAATTGGTCAAGCCGTTGCGCAATACATTGGTTTGGGATTGATTTTGATTTTGGCTGTTAGTACGTACAATCGAACTAACGTTTTTAAAGATAGTATTACTGTTTTTTCAGATGTGATTGAAAAGGAAGAATATTCGGATAAAAAAAATCCATATCTGGCATTGCCCTATAATAATTTAGGTATTGCTTACAAGCGAACAGGCGATGTACAAACAGCTTTTCAGTATTTTGAAAAGTCCATTAATTCAGGTAATTCATATGCTCGTGCCTTTCTCAATAGAGGAAATATTTATTTTAATGCAGGTGATAATAACAAAGCACTTCAAGATTATAATCGAACTATCGAACTAGAACCTAGTAATGCAAAAGCCTATTCAGGACGAGGAGCAATCAATGCCCAAAATGGACAACTAGATGTGGCGATGCAAGATTTCAATAAAGCAATTGAACTTGATCCATATTTTACTGATGCTTTATCAAACCGAGGTTTAGTGTATATGCAGCAACAAAACTATGAAGCGTCGCTCGCTGATTTTTCTAAAATACTAAGTTTTGATCCAAAAGCACATGATATTTTAAGTACACGAGGTGTTGTCTATGACCGAGCAGGAAAGCAAGATTTGAGTATTCAAGATCACACCAAAGCCATTCAATTACAACCTAATAATGGAAATTACTACCTCAACAGGTCGTATGTGTATAACAAATTAGGTAAAAGAAATTTAGCTAAACAAGATGCCTTGACAGCAAAGCAACTCGGCACACCAGTTTCGCAGGAATATTTAAATGGATTGAACGAATAAGTTAAACAGTACAGCAAGCGATTAATTCATCATAATTAGGTCGATCTGATGCTTGTTTGTGTATATAATCATACACGATTTCACCATTTCTAAGCAAGAAAATACCTGGCATTTGAGTCGAATCACCTAAATGTTTGGACAACTCCAATTTATATTTTTGCGTGTCTGTCCCAAAACCTCTGAACCAAGTACTTAAACCATACAGTTGGGTGAATGTTCCTTTACGAAGACCAAATTCGTAGTAAAAATTTCGTTCTGGATCACTGATATGTATAGGGTCTTTAATGCCGAAGTTTTCAAAATATTTTTCAGCGATTCCGTTAACCCCCATGTGTACGAATACCAATTGAATATTTTTATTCTTCATCCCTTCTTGACGTTCTGCTAAGTCGGCGAGGGCTTCCTTGCAAAACACACAGCCAAAATGCCGTAAAAAAACTAAAAAAACAGACTTTTTACTAGAAAGTTCCATTAAGGATTTTCCAGTATTGGTCATCATATTTGTTAAAACTTTCGGTTCTACAAAAGCTGCCATAGTATCTTTGATTCAATTCAGTGCGCCGTTTAAAAGAGTTTTGATGATGGTTGTTCTCAATATAAGACGCACGCTAATACTTTCTATACTAACTCAATTTCTAGATTATTAATCATTTCAATTGACTATTTTTAGTATATGAATAAGTTCACCTCTCTGCACACAATAATAAACAAATAACGGATATTATTAAAAATTAAGATTATTATTTGTGTCAATTTTTTCATTAAAGTAAATCTCTCCTACATATAAATATGCAAAAAAGCACAGAAGAGTTGCCTCTACTGTGCTTTTAGTTTCTATTTATAGAAAATTTATTTGAATTTAAGTAATGTCTATACTACATTCATTCCTTCAAATACTTCCATTACTTCTTTTACATGACCTGCAGAATTGTGTAAAGAAGCCATTTCTTCCTCATCCAATTGCAATTCAATAATCTTAGAAATTCCATCTTTCCCTAACTGTACTGGAACACCTAAATACATATCGTTGATACCATATTGACCTGTTAACCAAACACAACATGGGAAAATTCGCTTTTCGTCACGAACGATAGATTCTACCATTTGTGCAGCTGCCGCACCAGGCGCATACCAAGCCGATGTACCCATCAATTTAACTAGTTCTCCTCCTCCTTTTTTTGTACGCTGAACAATTCCGTCTAACACATCATCTTCAATCATTTCTGTTACAGGAATACCTGCAACTGTTGTATAACGAGGAAGTGGTACCATTGTATCACCGTGTCCACCCATTAATACAGCCTGAATATCTTTTGGAGAAACATTTAATTCCGTTGCCAAAAATGCACGATAACGAGCTGTATCTAAAATACCTGCCATACCAAATACTCGGCTAGAATCTAAACCAGATACTTTATAAGAAGCATAAGTCATTACATCTAACGGATTAGAAACGATGATAATGATTGGATTTTCAGTATGTTCCAAAATAGATTTTGTTACTGAAGCAACAATCCCAGCATTGGTAGAAATCAAATCATCTCTACTCATCCCTGGCTTTCGAGGAATACCTGCTGTAATGACCACAATATCAGAATTAGCAGTATCTGCATAATCTTCTGTTCCCGTTACTCGGGTACTGTAATAATCAATGGGTGCTTGTTGCCAAGTATCTAATGCTTTACCTTTGGCGAAATCACCTTTGATGTCTAACAAGACTACTTCGTTTACGATGTCTTTATGTGCTAATACATTCGCTACTGTAGCTCCAACATTACCAGCACCTACAACGGTTACTTTACTCATGATATTTATTATTCAATTATATGGTTATGAAATGGTTTATTTTTTAAATGACAGTCAAGAGTTGACTGGAGTTATCTCTCAACTTTATCTATTCAACGTTTAAGACGTCAAACGGATGCAAATGTATCATTTTTTTTAGCCGATTACTACCGATATCATCGTTTTTCAGATCAATGCGGTACAATTGACGGTGATTAGACAATGTAAGCGTTGTTTTTTTTATAAATTTGTGGTACTCTCAAAGAGAAAAGTTAAAAAACTCAAATTCAATACTTTTAAATAATAAGAAATGATTAAAAAAATAATATTTACAAGTGCTGTTCTGATGCTATTAATAACCGTCAATAGCTCAGCTCAAATTGCTGGTCATTGCGGAACAATTAATCAAGAGTGGAGAGACAATATTACGAATCGCCTCTTGGAAAACAAACGCTTAATTAAAGATGGATTGGTACAGCAGCGAAATGCAATCACATATATACCTGTTACTTTTCATTTGGTAGGTGACAACGATGGAGATGGGCGAATTTTAGAGACAAATGTATTAAACATGCTTTGTCGTATGAATGATGATTATTTTGACCAAGAAATCCAATTTTTCATTCACGATGGATTTAATTATGTAAATAGTACAGCTGCTTTTACAGGACCTGGATCTTTTGCAGGAGGCCTAAAAATGCGTTCTGAAAAAGTAGATGGAACCGTAAATATATATATCTGCCAAAATGCAAATACATCTGGTGGAATCGGTACGACTTTGGGTTATTATGACCCGTCTGAAGATTGGTTGGTTTTGAGAAAGCAAGAAGTGACGTACGGAAGTGCAACCATTGGTCATGAGTTAGGTCATTTCTTTTCACTGTTGCATACATTTAACGGATGGGATTCAGTTAATTACGATCAGAATACACATGGAAATCCAGTTCAGGGTATTTCTCCAGGAGGAGTAGTCAATGAAAGAGAAGCACGCTCTGGTTCTTGTAAAAATTGTGATAATGCAGGTGACTTCATTTGTGATACACCTCCAGATTATAACTTTGGTTTCGGATGGAATACTTGCAATTTCACTTCTCAAATTATGGATCCATGTGGTGATGTCGTTGATCCAGAAGAAGTAAATTTCATGGGCTATTTTTTACAATGTTCAGATTATATATTCTCGGACGGTCAGAAGGATTTAGTTGCTGCTGATATTCAACAGCGTTATCAATTCAACCTATTAAATGATGATTTTCAACCATCAACCACAGAAGTTTTATCGGGCGGCACCACACTTGAGATTCCTGAAAATGGAGAAACCCTTGCTTTTAAAAATGTCTTTTTTGATTGGGAAGCAGTAGAAGGTGCAGATGCTTATATTCTTGAAATAGATCAATTTAATTCTTTCAATGTTTTTTATGAAAAGTACTTCATTACAGACGGAACATCTCGGTTTGAGTTAGACTTAGATGCTAATAAAACATATTTCTGGAGGGTAACACCCTATAATGAGTATTCTTCTTGTGCTGGTACAACTCCAACGAACAGTTTCACAACGGGTTCTTCGGTCAGCACAACTGAAATCGCTAGCGTTTCAACTTGGTCGGTTTCACCAAACCCTGTTTCTTCGGGATCAACAGCTACTTTAATGTTAGATACGCAAGAAATGTTTAACGGAAATATTCGTATCCATAACCTTGCTGGTCAGTTGGTTAGCGAGATCCGTAATCAGACCTTCAACATTGGCAACAACAATGTCGCTTTAAATATTGGCGATTTAACAAATGGTACTTACCTTGTGAGCGTTCAATCTGAGAATGGTATCATTAATAATAAAATTGTTGTCGCTAGATAATCGACAAATAATCTAGATTAAAAACAAACAAAACGATACCAAAAAATAATGGGAATGTAGCCTTAGGTTGCATTCCCGTTTTTTATTTCACCACCATCAATTTATCACTTTTCCGAATCACACCATCCGCTACAATATTCCAAAAATAAACACCATTTGGTAAGTGGGAGATATTCACTTGTTCTTCAAGTAAATTGCCGCTGCTAGTATTCATATCTTTTTCTAAGATGACCTGCCCTAGAGCATCCGTCAAATGCCAAGTAGCTTGTGTAGCATCGGATAGACGAACGGCTAATTTGAGATAATCGGTTGCAGGGTTGGGATACACCCAAAGTTTGTCATCAGGATGAGTGGGTGGAACGACGACAGATGTTGTGGTATCGACTAACAACTCAATATCTGGATTACAGATAGGTGCAACATCAAGACGATAATTGGGAAAGTTGGGCATGGTGCCTGCATTCCAAGCAGGTAGTTCGATGTGCTGCTGTACATTACATGCCGTGCCTGCCTTGTCGGGTTCATGGATGACGTGGAGAATGTTTGTATTATTTGCCATGGTGATATAGATACGGCAATCTGGGGCGAGCTGCATGAGCCAGAAGTTGGCTGGTAAATAAGGTAAGTCTAAAACATAGAATCCATCCCACTCCGCTACCAACTGTAACGAAGCCTGTATATCTGCTGCTTCCATGTCTAGTTGAAAGATTTTATCCCAATTGCTCAAATACAAATAGCGTCCACTTGGTGAAAAGGCAGCACCACTAATTCCTAGTGGTGGGTTACTAATGGTATCAGGTGGTACTTCTATATATTGAAAATTAGATAATTCCCCTGTCGTTCGGTCAAAATTATATAAACGCAGTTCATCCGCAGCACTAAACCGAGCATACTTTGTTCCATCTGGTGAAAAGACTGCTTGTCCCCCTCCACTACCTTGTGGAAGTATGGTATCCGCATCTATGTCTTGAAAATCGGTTAGTTCAAAACCATCCTCAGAAAATAGTATTTTATAAATTCGATTAGAAAAGCGATCCGATAAAATCGTCCACCAGTCTTTTCCATTAGCGTGTTTGACGCTTGTCAATAAACCTGAATCTAAAGAATCTATATAGATCGGTTCATTTTTTTCAGTGACTGCTCCTAAGCCATTATTTAGAGTCATATCAACCGTAGTCGCATATAAACCATCTATCATAAAATTAATTCCTGACACATCTAATACTCTTACTTTTCGTTGGTGTAAAATGGCATAAAGACTATCCCTTTCGGGGTAAGGCAGAACAATAGCACCCTGAGCAGTTGAGTATCCTCGACCGATCACATCACAATTATGCTCATGAACTGACCCTGGATTGATACCTTCTCCATTTTCCATGACTTCGTGTTGAGCATTGGCGACCGCACAACCATTCGTATAAAACAATAAATTTCCGTCGTCATCACTAATAGAAGCATTCATCAGATAGTGGTCAATATTTTTAGGAAAATAGGTAAACTCTATTTCTGAGCTATTAAAATTCAACTCTACTCCTTCACCTATAGTATCTTGTGGTGTTACCCAGCCTGTATCTGAACCAAATATCCATGTATAGTCTCCTTTTATTTGAGCAGTAGAAATGTGTAATAAAGAAATTAGAAAAACAAAGCAATAAGTAAATTTCAGGTAGTTCATAGTCTATTTTTAAAAGAATGTGTTTGTTTTATTTGATTATCATTTCACCACCATCAACTTATCACTTTTCCGAATTACACCATCCGCTACAATATTCCAAAAATAAACGCCATTGGGTAAGTGTGAAATATTAATTTGTTCTTCAAATAAATTGCCTCTGCTGGTATTCATATTTTTTTCTAAGATGACCTGTCCCAAAGCGTCTGTTAAATACCAAGTAGCTTGTGTAGCATCGGATAGACGAATGGCTAATTTGAGATGATCCGTTGCAGGGTTGGGATACACCCAAAGTTTGTCATCAGGATGAGTGGGTGGAACGACGACAGATGTTGTGGTATCGACTAACAACTCAATATCTGGATTACAGATAGGTGCAACATCAAGACGATAGTTGGGGAAGTTGGGCATGGTACCTGCATTCCACGCAGGGAGTTCGATGTGCTGCTGTACATTACAAGCCGCGCCTGCCTTGTCGGGTTCATGGATGACATGTAGAATGTTTGTGTTGTTTGCCATGGTGATATAAATACGGCAATCAGGAGCAAGCTGCATGAGCCAAAAGTTAGCTGGTAAATAAGGTAGGTCTAGGACAAAATAACCATCCCACTTGGCCACAACTTGTAAAGAACTTTGTATATCTTCGGCTTCCATATCCAACTGAAACACCGTATCCCAATTAGTCAGGTATAAAAAACGTCCACTTGATGAAAAAGCAACTCCACCAATACCCAAAGGTGGATTTCCAATAGTATCAGGTGGAACTTCGATAAATTGAAAATTGGATAATTCGCCTGTCGTACGATCAAAATTATATAAGCGCAATTCATCTGCGGCACTGTAGCGCGCATACTTTGTTCCATCTGGAGAAAAGATAGCTTGTCCTGCACTATTTCCTTGTGGCGTTAACACTGCTGCATCAATATCCTGAAAACCAGTCAATTCGAAGCCATCTTCTGAGAATAGTATTTTATAGATTCGATTAGAAAAGTGATCTGAAAGTAACATCCACCAATCTTCCCCATTACTATGCTTAACGCTAGTTAATAAACCCGCATCTAAAGTATCAATATAAATGGGTTCATTTTTTTCGATGACTGCCCCTAATCCATTATTCATAGTCATATCGACTATAGTCGTATATAAACCATCAATCAAAAAATTATTATTAGGTACATCTAGTACTCGTACGATTCTTTGATGTAAAATAGCATAAACACTGTCTTGATCTGGATAAGGCAGAACGATAGCCGATTGGGTGACAGAATAACCTCGACCAACTAGATTACATTGATCTTCATGTACCGAACCAGGGTTAATGCCTTCTCCATTTTCCATGATCTCATGCTGAGCGTTGGCAACGGCACAGCCATTGGTATAAAACAATAAATTACCATCATCATCGCTGATGGAGGCATTAGTCAAATAATGACTAATTGGTTTTTCAAAATATTCAAATGTTATTACTGTTGTATCGAAATTTAACAATACTCCGTCGTTTGTTCCTTCTGTATTATCTATAAAACCACTTTCTACACCAAATATCCAATTGAAGTCACCTTTTGTTTGAGCCGTAGAAGTATAAGACAAAGAAATTATAAAAATAAAACAGTTTGTGAATTTAAGGTAGTTCATAGGCTATTTTTTAAAGAACAATTTCGTTTTGATTAACAACTACCGCACCACCATCAATTTATCACTTTTCCGAATTACACCACCTGCTACAATATTCCAAAAATAAACACCATTGGGTAAGTGAGAGATATTAATTTGTTCTTCAAGCAAGTTTCCTTTACTGGTGTTCATATTTTTTTCTAAGATGACCTGTCCCAAAGCATCCGTTAAATACCAAGTGGCTTGTATGGCATCGGATAGACGAACAGCTAATTTGAGATGATCGGTTGCTGGGTTGGGATACACCCAAAGTTTGTCATCAGGATGAGTGGGTGGAACGACGACAGATGTTGTGGTATCGACTAACAACTCAATATCTGGATTACAGATAGGTGCAACATCAAGACGATAATTGGGAAAGTTGGGCATGGTGCCTGCATTCCAAGCAGGTAGTTCGATGTGCTGCTGTACATTACATGCCGTGCCTGCCTTGTCGGGTTCATGGATGACGTGTAAGATATTTGTCGTATTTGCCATGGTGATATAAATACGGCAATCAGGAGCAAGCTGCATGAGCCAAAAGT
>JAHDFQ010000076.1:17809-22247 GCA_020628085.1 Saprospiraceae bacterium | reverse complement strand
AATTAGTATAATAACCGCCTTCAAAACCTCCAAAAAAGGCATAAAAACTTCCTGATTGTCAGTATTTTACAACTTTTTTGAAGGTTGGCGTTATTATACAAGTAATTTTGTCCGACCGCTTAAATGCAAAAAGGTCACTCAAAACTAATTTTATTTGACCACGATTTTAGTCTCAGCACCTAAAATTAAACGGTCTGTGCACCTTGTTTTTTATCTTGATAGATTTCAGCTATTAGTATTTCTACAAACTTATAGCCCGATAACATTGAAAAGTACAAATAACGCTAACAATCTTTAAACGTATGAATCTATTTATTTATCGTAAATAAATGTGATATTTTCACAATATAAACCATCCAAATTACGTCTTTATCCTTGTTTATACACACACTTTAGAAGCTATTACACAATTATTTAGTTCCGAAACCGAAACTTTGTACCTTTGATCTAGTCACAAGTGTACAAATTTTACAAATTATATTGTGTATGACCAAAACGCTTACCTTATCTGTACTTTCACGGGTTGAAAGTTACTTGTATATTGTATTATTTCTTTCTATTTCTACAGCTCTTCAAGCACAAGGTTCGATTCAAGTGACCGTTATTGACGGTGATGCGGAAACAACATGTGGTGGCTTTTTAGGCTTCGATCCTATTGTTCAATGGAGTGTTAACGTTGAAAGCGAAGGAGCAGTTATTTATCCTGAAGTATTTAATTGTTTTACCGATTTTCCGAATATACAATATACGTCCGATTCCGATGACTGCTATTGGAATGCACCTTCTAGCATTGAAGTCTGTTTTAGAGCTTTTGAAAATGAAGGCATCTTTTGTAATGTCAATGAAGATTGTTCAGAATCAATTTGTGGAGAATTTCTTGTTCCGATCAATAGTGGTGAAGTGATAGAATATACATTGAGACTACCCGATAATTTGGAATCGAGTGGCTTTGTAACCTTTGAAATAGAGATCATAGGAGATTATATAGGTAATTCAAATGATGATCCATGTACAGCGTTAAACATGGGTATTATTAACTCTAATTCCGTTTTAGGTTCTGACACCCTAAGTCAGTTTAATAATTCTTGTGCTAATTTTGGTGGTTTAAATGCTGATCCTGCCCCTGGTTATCCAAATATCACCGACAATCAAGGGTTGTGGTTTCAATTTGAAACAGGTGATGAGTTTATAGACCTGCTGTCTATTAAAGCTATTAGTGATCCTGAAAACCTTGGCGATCCCGTTAACTTACAAATGGTTTTATATGAAATGCAGGATGGAAATTGTTCTGTGCTTCAATTTCTAAATGCAGAAGATGATTTAGACGCTAATAATATTGCTTTATATCAAAATTGTGTTCCAGCAAATACCACTTTCGCTTTTTTGGTAGACGGCACTTTTGATTCTGGTGCAGGTGTAGAAGGTTTTTTTGATGTACAAATAACGGCCGAAACCGTGCAACAAGCTCCTAATTTTGTTTGCGATGCTGAAAATTTAGGCGTCGTTCCTGATGGTGGAAATGTCAATTCTACCCTATGGACAAATAATTGTGCTGATGCTGTTGGAGATCCTACTCCTAATGAATTTAGTCTGAATCAATCCGTTTGGTTTCAATTTACAGCTCCGCCTAGCGGTCATGTCATCATCAATACTACAAATCATTTGCCGTTAATTGGCAACGAAATGATTGATTTACAAATCGCCTTATTTGAAACAAATGACAATAGCTGCTCAGGTTTTTTAACAGAAATCAGTAGTAGTTACGACAATAATAATTTAGATCAAACGCTTGATATTCAATGTTTAGAAGCCGATCAACCCTATTGGATTCTAGTAGATGGCGCAACAAATAATGTCTCCGCAGCCTTTGATATTTCCGTTGAAGATGGTGGGATTTTTCCACCCGTTGTAGATAGTGAAGTGACAATTTGTAATGGTAGTAGTTATGAAATTGGTCTAAATTCTTATGATAATGAAGGTTTGTATATAGATACTTTAGTTGCAACAAACGGCTGTGATAGTATCGTCAATACCAATCTTTTTATTGCTGATTCGATTCAGATTGCAGTAGACTTTAATACGATTGCTTCAGGATATACTATTCAAGATGCTGAAGCGGTCATTTCAATTGCTGGTGGAAGTGGAAGTTATAGCATCAACTGGCAGGATGGAACAAATCAAAATACAATTTCAAATTTAGAAGGTGGTGCGAACGTTTGCGTTACGGTAACGGATGAACTTTCATGTACAAATGAACTTTGTACATTAGTTCCTTATTCTGGTGAAAATTTAGCAACTATCGTTCCTTTTGATGTCTTATGTAATGGAGGAAATTCTGGAAGTTTGGAACTCAATGCAGGATTGGGTCTCGCACCATTTACGTACGATTGGGAGACATTGGACGGTTTAAATATGGGTTCAGGAACATTTGAAGATCAAATTTCTATCAATAATTTATCTGCTGATATTTATTCCATTACAGTAACAGATCAAAATAATGTCAGTACAATTTTAATTACTTCCATAAATGAACCTGATCCCATTGAACAATCTAGTTTTACTATCAATCATCCATCATGTATTGATTTTTGTGATGGTTCATTAGACATTCAAGTAACGGGCGGAACAGGAGAATATACGTATGATTGGATCAATTCTGATCTTGTTGGAAATACCGTATTTGAGCTTTGTGCTCAAACGTATGATTTAATCGTACGGGATAAAAATGGATGCGAAGGGTTATTCTCTCTAGTTATCGAAAATCCAGCTCCTTTAAATATTAGTATTGAAGGAGTGAATCCCGTTAGTTGTTTTGATGGTAATGACGGTCAAGCTTTAGTCACTTCTAATGTAGTTTTGGAAAATATTCTCTGGGATAATGGTGAAACAACGGCGCTCGCCACACAACTAAATGCAGGTGTACATTCCGTAACAATTAGCGACATCAATGGCTGTTCAACACAGACAACCACAGAAATTTCACAGCCCGATACACCTCTGGATGTAATACTGAATATTGAATCAAACATCAGTTGTAATGGATTTGATGATGGAGCGATTGGATCGACTATTGTTGGTACTGGAATCAGTTTTTCTTACGATTGGAGTTTATTAAATTCTATCAATAGTTTTAGTTCTACAACAGCTATAGCTGAAAACCTAAATGCAGGTGCTTATCAATTATTAGTGACAAATGAATTAGGCTGTACTGCTGTAGAAAGTATTGAATTAGTAGAACCTAGTCCTTTAGAATTTTCGGTTGAAAGTACCGATGCTACTTGTTTAAATGATGGGAATAGTGGCGTCATTACTGTCCAAAATCCGATTGGCGGAACGAGTCCTTATTTATATGCACTTGATAATGAAACGTTCAGTAATTCTAATATTTTTGAAAATGTGCCGATTGGAATGTATACAATTACTGTTCAAGATATAGAGGGGTGTGAAACTGAAAATATGATTGAAGTTGCGCCACCGCCTCCCGTTGTCGTCACGCCACCCGATGATATGGAAATTAATTTGGGAGAAAGTATAGAAGTATCCGCATTTTCGCCTAATCCTAGCGTTGGTCTGATCTGGTCATTGAACGGAAATTTCCTTGAGTGCGACAATAATTGTGAAAATATCACGCTCTCCCCTGCTGTTTCTACTATTTATCAATTGACAGCGACGGATTCCATTTCTAGTTGTACCGAAACGTTCGATTTCTTGATTGAAGTAGATGCACAACGACGAATTTATTTTCCAAATGCCTTTACGCCTAACAATGATGGAATCAATGATTATTTTATTCCGTATGGTGGGGTTGGTGTCGAAAAAGTATCCAGTTTAATGATTTTTGATCGTTCTGGAAATCAAGTTTTTCAGTTAGAAAATGTTGGTTTAGAGGATCAAACGGTTGGTTGGCAAGGGAGTTTTAGAAATCAGGAAGTGGCACAAGGGGTGTATGTATATATTGCAAATATTGAGTTTAAGGATGGGGTTATAATTCAATATAAAGGTGATGTGACGTTGATACGATAGAAGAAAAAACGGCTTTCCTGAATGTTCAGAAAAGCCGTTGAATTATTTGGGTTATTTATATAATTGAAGGATATATTTTTTTGAGTGACTTTTGGACAAGCTGAAGCCTATCCGACTACTAATGTTCAATAGCGACAGCGATAACACCTGTTCCATTTTGAATATTATGAACTGATCCATCATCTGCAAAGACTTGACAGCGATATTCTACAGTTAGTTTTTTGGTTGGTAATCCTTTTTCGTTCACCTCATAATCTTCCATTGATAAGATTCTAAAATAACTCAACTCGGATTGTTCTTGTCTATCGGAACGGAATACTTTTCCATTTTCATCAACATATTGAATCGCAAAAGTGGATAATCCTAAACGGCTACCGTTTTCGTATTTTTTGATAATATCGTACGAAAAACTAGA
>JAHDFQ010000076.1:0-17709 GCA_020628085.1 Saprospiraceae bacterium | reverse complement strand
ATCCTAAACGGCTACCGTTTTCGTATTTTTTGATAATATCGTACGAAAAACTAGAGTTGGCGTAAGCAAGTGAACCATCGGAGTTTTGGGAGAAGGTGCGATTAATCTCGCTATAACAAAGATCCGAGTAAAAAATACCTAAAGAATATACATTTTCTGGCGTTAATATAGAATCTATAGGTTGATTAATACTTATTTCATCACTAAAAGACACAAAAGTATCAACTCCGTAGAACCATTCATATGATAAAGGATCACCATCAGACAACGACCCATTAGCTATTAGATCAAATCGTCCATCTTGATTTTCCACAATATAAAAATCAGTAAAACAATTAGATGGATTTTGCAGATAAATTAAACCAGAAGAAGAGGTTACATGTCCGAGTTTAGATTTTACAGAAAATCGTGCATCGGGTATATCAGTAGGTTCATCAATTAAATTGACTACAATATTTTTTTGTCCAAAATATCTGGGTCCAGAACCAGAAAACTCCCAAATCAAACTATCCAATTCAGCCTCTTCATACTCACCTTTAAATTCAATTTGATACACATCCAATTCTTCCTGCGAATCATCTTTAAACACATAATCCGCCACCATCAAATTGTTAGTCGGTTGTGGATCAGGAACAGTACTTCCAGAGCGAATTTCAAACTGAATACTCGTAGCACAAGTTTCAGTAGCACAAGCTTCGTCTGCAAAGTTACCTGTATAAACAAAAACATCATTTTCGTCTATTTTCTGGTCGGCAAACATGTAGTAGTCATTCAATCCTGCGACAAATTCGGTAGTCGTTCCATCCAAACTAAATGTTGTGGAAAAAACGGGCGTACCTTCTTGTTCTTCGGGAATTTCTATGTAGTCTTTTTGGCAAGCAATCATCGTCATCATCATGCAAGCAAGTGTGTATAAGCCAATTCGATTCATTAGAAAAGGTAAAATTTAGCGTTAAATTCAAAGTACAATTTGTCGGGTTGGGTAATGTCTACACCTTGTGGAAACTCAAATTGATTGTCAATGATGCCTCCAACGGCGTATCTAGCTCTAATTCCTACAGCAAAATATTCTCTAATATGGTAATTATATCCTACTAATGCCGAAGCATAGATTTTTTGATAAGCGTCTGTTTTGATCCATCCTTTTTCTAGTAATTCGCTGCCTTCAATTTCTAAAGCACCTTTTGTGCCATATAAAAACGTCGGTGCAACACCAATATCTAAGGTGTGTTTGTGGTAACGTTTGGTTTGATAAAAATCAAATCCCTTCGACTCGTTTAACTTTCCAAATCCTACACTAACATATAACGGCACTTCAAAGGAATGTAATTCAGAAGGACGTAAGGTTTGAGTGGTTTCCGTACGACCAAAGCTGTATTCTATAATATTTGCTTCGTTCGTAATATTAAATTGATGGCGACGAACATGATATAATATATCTGTGTTGAATGACCATTTTTCATTTAATTTATATTTTCCTACCAAACCAAAAGTATAACCAATTTGTCCGTTTGGTAAAGATAAATACATCAAACTTCCGGCTCGAATACCAGCTGAAAATGGATTCTTTTTGTACAAATGATCGAAGTTATCAGGTGTCTCCCAAGTAGGAACAATAGCTGGTAAATCTGCCATTTCTGAAGTCAAAGCTTGAATATCTTGTATTTCTAGACCGACTGTTGGGCTTGCTGATCTTGCTGCCTCTACAGCAGTGATTGGAGTTTGAATAGCATTTTTAGAGGTCAAATCAGTAGTAGTAACATCTGAAATACTATTTGGATTAAGTGAAGAAGAAGTTGTGGTAACTGTGGTTATGGGAGTAGCAGTTTCCGCAACCTCTTGCTTCGTCGTAAATCCATTCGTGTCCGTAGGTGGTGTAACACCTAAAACACTGTTGTTGATTGAAGTGTGTACCTTCGGTTTTGGGTCTTGTGTTTCTTTGTTCGAGATTTCTACGTTTTGATTAGATGATGTATTATCGTTGCTGGCGATCTCAGAAGTTTTGTTTTCGTTTGAAGTAAATTGGTTCTCTATTGTAGTAGCGTTATTTTCAGAAACTGGGCGATCTAAATTTATATTTTTAACTGTATTATCTGTAACAAAAGATGAATTTTCGTCAGAAGCATGGTGTAGCTGTTGCATGTAAGGAGCATAGGTCGCATAACCTAAGCCCGTCAGCAAAACCAAACCTGCTAATAGCAAAAACCAGAAACCACGCCGCTTGCCCTTTTCATCCGCTTCGATCAAGTCCAACGCATCTGCCCAGTATGCATCTTTGAACTCGAACTCTCGCTGTTCCAGTTTTTTGTTTATGAAATCATCTAATTGAGGTCTCATTTTTTGTAATGTATTTGTTTCTTCAACACTATTTTTTTCAAAATAATATTGATATATGTGTATGTCGTTAGTTGGTCATGTTTTGTAGTTAGTTACTCTTGACTTTTTTGCTACTTCTATACTTTACTAGTAATTCTTTTATCTTTTTTCGTGCCGAATTTAAGTGCCACTTCGATGTACCATCACTTATATCCAACATTTTGCCAATTTCTTTATGTGTATAGCCATCAATGGCATATAAATTGAAAACTTTTTGGCTCATAGGTGGCAACTCTTGAATAATGGCTTCTATGTCTTCAGCGTCAAATTGCTTATCCGCTTCATTGTAATCAAACTGATCAGCATATTGTTCTTCATTTTCAAAATCAGAATATTCAATTAGTTCTTGGACTTTACGATTTTTACGAAATTCATCAATTACCGTATTAATCATAATTCGTTTGATCCAAGCTTCAAATGGTATTTCTGTATTATATTTATCTAAGTTATTCAGTATTTTCAAAAAGCCTTCATTGACCAACGCTGCAGCATCTTCCTGATTGCGCTTGTAGCGCATACAGACACCCATCAAGATAGAAAAGCAACTTTTGTATAAAGCAAATTGTGCTTTTCGATCTTTCCGTTTACAATCCGTCAATAACTGCTTACTTATTTGCATAAAATATTAAGTAGCTTGCCTTTAAAATTAGTATAATAACCGCCTTCAAAACCTCCAAAAAAGTCTTAAAAACCTCATTGTTGTCGGTATTTTACAACTTTTTTGAAGGTTGGCGTCATTATACAAGTAATTTGATAAAGACACTTACCTTGAACAGGGAATATTTATTGAAAATCGGTTTATTTACTCATATACGAGTATTTGATTTCCAATGTTTTAAATCGTTCTTTTGGATATTGAAATGATACCCATTTTTAGAATTACCTTTAGTAGAACGAATTCAAGCACTAGATATTTGCTAAGTAAAGATGGCTCGTTGTTGATAGTATGTCGTTTCAAAAAAAGCCCTGTCAGGAAATAAAATCTCCTAACAGGCTTTCGATTCAGTAAATGAAGAAAACGAAACCTACCGAAGCAGGTAAATAATCGATTTTTGGGAATTTTCTATTCTAATTAATCCAGATTTAATTATTGAATAGGTGTACGGTTTACGAGAATCAATTTTTTAGATAATGAATTTCTAGGACATTATCTTACTTCTTTTCAGAAGTTGCAAAAATCTAATGACCAGCAAATACTGGTTGTTTTAATTTAAAAAGGCTCTCGAATGTTTCTTCTCTTTTGAATCTGACATTGTTGAGTTTTTGGTTGTAACACCAAATGTAAAACGGTTTATGGATGTTGTAATACGGTTTATGGTTAATCGGTTTTTAGAATGTGTAATCGGTTCTTTTGTATGTTATTTATTTTTAAAAAAAATCGGTTTCTGAGATATTTAGTTCTCGGTTTCTGGAACATCATCTCATGAACTATTAATCTATTTGTTATTATTTTTCTTAGTTATTAAAAGGATAGTCTTTCCCGACAAAACGATTAAAATATCTAACTCAACATTTCTCTCATCTTGTCGGGAACTTCACTAATAAATCCCTTTCAATTAACTACACGGAGATTTATGGAAGATGGTTGGGTTGGGTTGGTATTTTTTTTCATTTTTTTATCCATAAAAACCCAAATAAGTTGTATGTCATTGATTATCAAAGATATACATTCAAAATAAATTTTGAAAAAAGATTATTTTTTTAAATTTTATTTTCAAACTACACCCAACCTTGACTTTTATGATAAAAAAAACCTTAAAACAAACCGAGTTTATTTTAAGGGCTAGTAAAGATTCTTTTGTCTGTTTTCAGAATAGAGAATTATGGCATTACTTGTTCCATTTTATTTTGAATAGAAGCAATTTTGACTTTAGTAGCTTCGTAACCAATATCATAAATGGCTTGTGCCTTGTGGAATGATAGGATTGTATAGTCCATCAGTTCTCGTGGTTCAATGATAATATCACAAAGTGCCATATCAAATTGGCTGTTACTCCAAATTACCAAATCGAAGCCTCTAAAAGCAATATCGACCATGCTATCCACACCTTTATTTCCTAGATGAACATGCGGCATTACGTTGACTCCAATGACAAAATCACACATTTCCTTAACGGGTTCTACACACATATTGCGCATAAGGCCACCATCAACATAGGTTTGATTATTGATAATGACGGGTTTAAACACCAACGGAATAGAAGAAGAAGCCACAATTACATCGAACAAAGCCCCAGAATCAATAATTTCTTCTTCGCCTTTATTAAGATTTGTAACCGCTACAAATAACTTTCTTTGCAAATGCTCGAAGTTATCTTCTTTTATGTTTTTAGCCAATTGATCTCGTAAATAGGTCAACTTCGTCAAACCAGATATAGGTAATCCAATATTAATGGTTCTAAATAGACTACTTTGTTTAAATATTTCAAGCATTTTCTTGGGCTTCATACCAGAGGCATATAATGCACCAACAATAGAACCTGCGCTTGTCCCAGAAATCACTTCTGGAAAAATATTTGCTTCTTCTAATGCTGCTAAAACGCCAATGTGGGCAATACCTCTTGCGCCACCACCCGATAGTGAAAGTCCAATTTTCATTTATATATTTTTTATAGCTACAAAGACGCTGAGATACTAAGCCTGTACCTCAGCGACTTTGTGGCTTAGAAATGCTCAAGTATCTATTGTAATATTAGTCTTTTAACAGAACGTAATCCGTCTTTTTCAAACGTAACCGTATATACTCCTTTTGGTAAATTCGATACGTTTACTTGTTCTCGTAAATTTGGTTGTTCGATCACTCGTACCATTTGTCCTAAAGTATTATTCAATTGAATACGATCTATTACTTCTGCTGTTTCTAAGAAAACGATATTGCTTGTTGGGTTAGGAAAAACAGAAACTTTGGTTTGTAATTCTTGATTTTTTGTATTATACAAAATTTGAAAATCACTTAAATAACGTGGAAGTAATTGATAACCTTCTGTAAAGGGATTTGAAAAATCAAATTGACCACCTAAGCCAGTTACATAATTACCCCCGCCCTGATTAGGAGCTTCCATATTATATAATTCCGTATCATTATCAATTCTTATGGTAAATGTATCAATCCCGTTGGTCATATCCACATTAAATCCATTGGCAGAGAGCGTATTATCCCATTGTGCAACATCCACATAATCGAGTTTCTCAATGAGGACTAATTGTGATTCCGTTTCCTCACCCAATGAAGTAACCACTAAAGGCTCAACTTCATTAATTCCCAAAGTTGTCATTTCTACATTATCAGCAATAATCTCTGTTAAACCATTAAACTGACCGATGACACCTTGAACTACAACTTCGTCTCCTTCATTGACCATATAACCGAAGTTTTCATTTTCGTTATATACCACGATTCCATCATTATTTTCATCAATAATAACAAAAGATAAACCTCCGTCATTTTTAATATTGACACCATATACACGTCCTGCTAATTCACATTCCGTGCCCAAAGAATCAGCAATTCCAAACGCATTTACCGTAGAAACTAAACCGATTGGATAAGCAGTGTAGGAAGGTGGACAATCAATTGAAATACTCACAGTAGCTTGAGCGCAGGTGGTTTCGTCGCAAACTTCATAACTAAACATATCAACGCCACAAAAATCCTGTTCTGGTGTATAAGTTATTGAGAAATCAGTATTAACAGCGATAGATCCTGATGTTTCACTTGACAAAATAGGTGTAACCGACACAACTGTTCCTGGTATAAAATCATTGGCTAACACGTCAATTTCAATCGGCATATTAATCATACCCATAATTTGATCGTTTTGAGCGGTGACTACAGTTGGGATACTATATGTACCAATTGGAAAAGGATTTGGAGCTTCGGAATTTAGTAAAACACCATCGAGGGCATCTATACCACCCAAAATCCAATTTCCTAAAACAAATGTATTTCCATCAGGTCCAGTGCCTAAAATACGGTATGCCCAGCCATCTTCATATTCCCAAGGCTCATTTGAACCATCAATTTCCACATCACCAAATACGTCAATCACTTGATCGTTTTCATATAATTCAACCGAATCGTCACCATTAATATTAGCGATACCAGATTCAAAATTTGGTGCAAAACCAAAATAATCGTGAAACTCTGTACTATCTTCGGCTATGTATAGAAAGTCTCCTGCACTTGCTGAAACGGCATCAAAATTCCATTCTAATCCGTCAGAACCACCTCCGTTATTAGCAACACCAATTCCATAGTTACTAATATCTGCAATGTCTTCGGTTACAAATATTTCAAAACCACGTGCGCCTGCTGTTCCGGGAAATTGTGCATCAAAAACACCTGTCAAAATCATTTGACGTTCCAAAGGTGCATCGTTATCAATTAAAGAAATAGACAAGGAATCAGTTAATAAAATCGCATCGTTTGAGGGATTTCTTAACACCACTGCTATTAACTCTTGTGATTCAATATCCATATCATTATTAATAGTAATTTCAAACGTTTGAGCATCGGTCGCATCAGCTGGAAACGTAACCATATTACTAGATAATTGAAAATCTTCGCCTTCCGTAGCTGAAGTTACAGCAGCAATGGTAATATCTACGGTAGTTGCTAAATTGGTTGGGTTTTCAATTAGAACGGCTACTTCAATCGTTCCTGCATCTTCATTGACTACCATTTCAAACTCATCTAAACTAATTAAAGATCGTTCAGAACACGTAGCCAGTGCATTTGGATTGGCTAAAAGCGGAAGGTTTGATAGTTCAATACCTGTTACAGTGGTAGAAGCTTGCCAATTGGCAGCGTCGTTATTATCCGCACTAGGATCACATATAGAAATAGAAGGACCAGAACCATCTGTGAAAGTTGACCACGGATCGGCATCATCATAAGCAACCTCATCTATGACTTCACCAGCAGCATCAGATAATTCGATGGTTTCACCAGAATTGGTTAATGCACCACTTGTCCATTCGTAAGCAGGTAATCCAAAAACTGCGTCAAAAAAAATAGAATCCGTCGCTACCAAAACAAACTCTCCAGCGTTGAGCGTATGGCTTGGAAACGTAAAATTGATGCCAGAGGTAAACGTGTACCCTTCTAAATCAACAGCAGCATTTCCAGAATTATATAATTCGATAAATTCGAGATCATCATCACCTTCATTATTGTACATAATTTCAGTAATAACGACTTGTGCATTCATAGTAATAAATGCAAACATAAAAAGTAGAAAGACTAGTACATTTTTTTTCATTGTTCGATTCGTTAGTTAAGAGATCAAAATAATTGTTACAAAGATAGTGGTCTATGAAAGAAATCCCTGTAAACAGATCGAATTTACGAAAAAATTAATGTGTATAGTATAAAAGATGGGAATAGACATAGAAAAAGCCTATCAAATGGATAGGCATTCCTTGCATTCTATTAATTGTAGTCTGGAGTTGTTGAGTCATGCGTTTATTCTTGAAAAAGTATAATAATGTGTTATCCCCTTCTTGGTTTCATACTACTAGAGTTCCAAGAAAATTGTGTTTCATATTTTTGTAAAGCTCCTTTTTTTAGAAATCGTCTGGCTTCTGGATCAAAATATAAAAGTTGAAGCAACCGAGCAAAGTCCAGAATATTTTCGCTTTCTCTCGTTTCTTTTATGAGCATACCGCAAGTTTGGTCTATAAAATCTTCAAATCCGTAGTTTTTAAAACCTAAAAAAGGTAACGAATAAGAAAGTGATTCTTTAACTAATGCCTCTCTATTTTCTTTGACAGGTAAAAGAAAAACAGAGCCACTTTTGTATACTTTTTCAATTTCTTCTTGCTGATCTAAAGATAAATGTACACAAGAAGATTCGATATTGTGTTTTTTACAATTTTCTATATTTTTGGAAATAAATGATTCATCTTCTATCAAGTACATCGTTAAACGTCGCTGATGTTTTGTAGTGACACTATGATAAAAATTTGAATAAATTTGTATGACTGAATCTGCTACATCTGGAGCAATAAATTGACCCAAAGAAATTACTGAAAAAGGAATCATAATATTTAGTTATACGGGGAGTATAAACTTAATAAATATAAAGTATTGTGTTATGTGGGATAGAAATATGAAAACAGACGAGGGAAATCGAGTAATTATACTTTCCAATTATCTGTATACCTGCAAAATACATTCCTATTGGAGACAAAATTTACAAACACTTGATAATTTGTGACTTAAACTTATAGCATCACATTACCATATTAGCTTGTGTATAGTCGTTAATAATTCATTTTTATTTTCTTTTTCGGCACGGTCTTGATTCCAAATAACATCTGCTTTTTGGTAGTAACATTCTCTTTGTCCAAGCATTTCTTCAAGTTTAGATTCTAGTTCAATATCACTTAATCCCTTCAAAATAGGGCGTTTATCTAATTCAGCTTTCAACCTGTGTATCAATAAAGATGGACTAGCTTTTAAATAAATACTCCAACCGTTTGAGTTGATCCATTCCATATTGTCATTAAAGCAGGGCGTTCCGCCACCAGTAGCTATAATAGTATTATTTTGTGACGAACTTCTATGTAAATATTTTTTTTCTAAACTTCTAAAGTGCGTTTCGCCATATAATTCAAAAATATCTGTAATGGACATTTTTTCTCCTTTTTCAATTTCTTCATCTAAATCTGTAAATGATATAGTTAGTTTTTTGGAAAGTTGTTTACCTATGTAACTTTTTCCTGCTCCCATCATACCTACTAAATATATTCGCATACAAATATTTGTAATTATAGAAATTATAGAATACTATTGTAAGCAACCAAATCAGCTTAATTATTCGTTAATTTTTACGGTTTGTTTACCTTTGTTGTTCTAAAGCAATAATAATTGGATGTATTCCTTTTATAAACAGCTTTAAATTAAATAGAAAATTATGACAAAATATATTTTATTCCTTTTTATTGGCTTTTTTAGTTTTGCTTGCGGAAATAATTCTGATGGTAATGACAAAAAAATGGTGCAGGAGATCAAAGCATCCGCAGGATCAGGCATGTCCAACGCAGATATTATTAGGAATCCGATTACTGCAAATGCTCCTTTGGATACGACAAAACTAGCCAAATTCGAGTTTGAAGAAACGGAGTATGAATTTGGTGCTGTGCTTGAAGGTGCACAAGTGAAGCATACCTTTACATTTAAAAATGTAGGAAAAGTACCGCTAATTATTAGCGATGCTCGATCTACTTGTGGTTGTACTGTTCCGACTTATCCCAAAGAACCTATTGAGCCAGGTGATTCAGGTGAAATACAAATCAATTTCAATACGGTTAGAAAACTAGAAAATCAAGTTAAACCTGTAACGATTACAGCAAATACGTATCCCGCAAAAACAGTATTAAAAGTGAAAGGATATGTTAAACCACAAAATACAAACCCGTTAATTAAAAAGGATAAAGATCAGAAAACGGAAGGGTCAAATTAAAACTAATTCAACAATATAAAACGAATCATTAATATTTATAACAACTATGAGAATGGATATTTTATTTTTACAAGCTTCACAACCTGGACTCGTCAATGCTGTCTTTTTATTAAGTTTTGTAGCGATTATGTATTTTTTTATGTATCGTCCACAAGCCAAAAAACAAAAAGAAACAGCCAATTTTCAGGACGAATTATCGAAAGGTGATGAAGTCGTAACGGCAAGTGGAATTATTGGAAAAGTCAATAAAATTGAGGAGAACATTGTGCATCTTCAAGTCGATCAAAAGACCTTTATTCGGGTAACCAAAAATGCCATTTCAAAAGAAATGACCGAAGCAACATTTAGTAAACCAAAAGATGCTTAACGCTTTTTTCAATAAAGAAAACATAAAATCATTTTACAATTCCGACCGAGCAGTATTTATGCTTTGTGTTGGAATTGCTCTTTTCTTTTGGATGCTTATTAAGTTGTCCAAAACATCTGTTAGCTCTATTGAAAGTGGTATTTATTACAATTTGCCACAAGGAAAAACCTTACGAGAAACACCACCTAAAAAAATAAACGTTGCCATTGAAGGGTCGGGTTGGGACTTGATTGCCAATTATTTTAATGGAAAAACCAATAGTATCATTTTTAATTTGAACGACTCTCCTACCCAAACCATCTATCAAAGTCAACTAAAAAATAAGTTATCATCCAGTTTAGATATGCGAAATATCCAAATTACCGATGTCGATTTGGAATTTATACAGTTAGAACTAGACGATGAACTCATCAAGAAAGTACCTGTTGTTTTCGACGGTGATATAATATTTGCACCTACCTATTCTTATAAAGATTCGATTAAAATTGAGCCTGATAGTATTTCTATTTCAGGTTCGCTAGCCTATTTGGATACAATTGAGTCGTGGCCAACAGTTTATTATAAATTTGAGGATTTGGACGAAAATTTAAATCAATCGGTTGATCTTTACCAAGAAAGCATACAAAATATTTCTATCCAACCTAAATCCGTTAACCTCCAAATTCCAGTAGAACAATTTACCGAAAAATCGGTGTTTGTTCCGATTGACATCATCAATGCTACCGACAGTTTAAAGATTTTCCCACAATCAGTCAAATTGAGCTACTTAGTCGGACTGAGTCGATTTGATTTAATCACACAAGACAGTTTTATTGTAGAAGTAGACGCTCAAAAATTGGTCAACAGCAAGAGCAATACCGTTGCTTTGCAACTTCAATCCCACCCTTCCAATCTCAAAAACATTAAAATGAGTCCGAAGTCTGTAGAGTTCTTTTTTATCAAAAAAGAGGAAAAATAATTTTCTATCATTTTTTATTCTTTTTACTATCATCGTAGAACTCTATTTTTTGAATCAATAAGTTATATTTACATGAAATTGTAAAAGGATTTTAATATTAAACACGATGAAAGTATCTACACTAATTTTTCTAATTGGTATTTTATTTTGTAATGTTGGTTTTGCTCAAATAACCTATATGCACTGTGGCGGATTGATAGACGGTGTCTCTGATGATGTCAAACAAGAAATGACGGTTATTATTGAAAATAAAATAATCAAATCTGTACAATCAGGTTATATCACACCACGAGATGCCAATGCGGTTATCATTGATTTAAAAGACGAAGTTGTTATGCCAGGATTGATGGATATGCACGTTCATATTGAACACGAATCAAGTCCAAAACGATATGAAGAAGGATTTCGTTTGAACAAGGCTGATGTTGCTTTAAAAGCGACTTCTTATTGTAGAAAAACGTTAATGGCAGGTTTTACAACCGTCCGTGATCTCGGAGGAACAGGCGTGAATGTTTCTCTTCAAAAGGCCATTGCATTAGGTTATGTTGTTGGCCCTCGTATCTATACTGCTGAAAAATCTATCGCTACAACGGGTGGTCATGCCGATCCAAGTAATGGATTAAGAAGTGATTTGATGGGTGATCCAGGACCAAAAGAAGGAGTTATTAACAGTCCCGAAGATGCTAAAAAAGCTGTTCGACAACGCTACAAAAACGGAGCAGATTGCATTAAAATCACAGCAACAGGCGGTGTACTTTCTGTGGCAAAAGATGGTCAAGGCCCGCAATTTCAAATGGATGAATTGGAAGCCATTATTTCAACAGCAAAGGATTATGGAATGACCACAGCAGCACATGCGCATGGTGCAGAAGGTATGAAAAGAGCGGTAATGGCCGGTATTTCTAGTATTGAACATGGAACATTTATGACACCTGAAATCATGGAATTGATGAAGGAAAAAGGAACGTATCTTGTTCCTACAATTGCCGCTGGAAAATTTGTCGCTGAAAAAGCAACGGTTAAAGATTTCTATCCAGAGGTTGTTGTTCCTAAAGCACTTGCCGTTGGTCCTCAGATTCAAAGTACTTTTGCAGCAGCCTATAAAGCAGGTGTAAAAATTGCGTTTGGTACAGATTCGGGCGTTTCTATTCATGGTGAGAATGCAAAAGAATTTATTTATATGACCGAAGCAGGAATGCCAGCGATGGAAGCCATTCAATCAGCAACCATGGCAGCCGCTACTTTGTTGAATATTGATGATGAATTAGGTTCAATAGAAGCGGGTAAAAAAGCAGATATCGTAGCTGTAAAAGAAGATCCAACTAAAAATATTGAGACGATGCTCGACGTTATTTTTGTAATGAAAGATGGCACTGTTTTTAAACAATAATTAACTACTACAATTTGTGATTGTTAACGACATATCACGTCTCAATAGTAAATTACACATCATACTATGATTCAAAATACATTTTTACTTACAATTTTCAGCTTACTCGTACTGGTTTCAACAGCGATTGGACAAAGTGCAACGATTGAAGGGTACGTCTACGAAACCAATAATCGAGGTTATCTCAATCTGGCTAAAGTGACTGTAACGGATAAAAAAACCAATTCTGTTGTCAATAAAGCCATTACAGATCAAGAAGGATTTTTCTCTGTACCTGTACCTTTGAATGGTGATTATACCGTAAAGGCAGAGAAAGATGTATTTGAAACGAAAATGATAGAAGCCAGCACTAAAGGCATTCAAGCCAATGCAAAAGTGTATGTTAAACTGCCGATGCAACGAGAACCTGGTTATTTATTTGATGTGACGATGGCTGAAAAATGGGATGGTAAAAGTGAAGTCGATGCCATTCAGGGGGCACTGGTCGAAATTTATAATAACACAACTGAAAAAGAGGAACTTGTTTTAAAAGATCACCCTGATCCATATTTCAAATTTACTTTTGAAAAAGGTAATCATTATACGGTTATGATTCGAAAAGAAGGCTATTTTACAAAAAGAATGGAAGCCTATGTGGATGTGGATGGGTGTATCTTGTGTTTTGATGGTTTAGATGATGTCTCTCCTTCTGCGCCTGGTGCATCTGATAATTTAACCGCAGGGCATCAAATGGGAACTATTATTTCTAATGTAGAACTCGTTCCTATACGTATGAATGAAGGAATTGCGCTTAAAAATATTTATTACGACGTTGCAAAATGGGATATCCGACCCGATGCGGCTGCTGAACTAGATAAATTAATTGTGACTTTACAATCTAATCCTTCATTAGTTGTTGAGTTAGGTTCGCACACAGATTCTCGTGGTTCAGATGCTGCAAATATGAGTTTATCTCAAAAACGTGCTGAATCCGCCGTCAATTATATTATTGATAAAACAGGCATGAGCCGATCTAGTATTACGGCACGGGGTTATGGTGAAACGAAATTGGTCAATAAATGTAAAGATGGTGTAGAATGTAGCAATCGCCAACATCAGAAAAACAGACGAACAGAATTAAAAATTATTGGTATCCAAAGCGATCCAATGGAAGGTAGAAGTTTGGCGCAAATTATAAAAGCTGAACGTTTTGACGAAATGCTAGCAGAAATTCAAAATCAAGAAGTGGTTGAGTTTAAAGCTGGTGATGAAATTCCAGAAGAAATTCGTCAACAAATAGAAGGAACGAGTGCAACTACATCAACAGATGTTGCTTCAACACCCCCACCAACCCAGCAGCAAGCACCTGTATATACACCACCTACGCCATCTGTTCAAAAGGAGACTACTCCTGTGGTCAGCGAACCAATCGTTCAACAAACAGTACCACCAAAAGCGACTCCTTCTGAACCTAAAGAAACTATGACTCAAAATACTAAAACGAATACCTCACCGTCTGTGCGACCTACGCAGAAAGTAGGCGTTAGTGCTGCAGAATACGAGGTGAGTACCCAAAATATAACCCGTCCGCCTAAGCGTTTACCCGATAATTATTCAGGTTTTAAAATTGAGTTTTTTACGTCAAGAGCAGAACTACCTTTGTCGCATAATATATTTGTGAAACACGGAAACATTACGCTTGAGCAACGAAAAGATGGACTTTATTCTTATTCTTTGGGTAATTTTCCAAATAAAAATAGTGCTGAAAACTTTCTTCGAGATGTAATGAATCGTCAATATCCTGGATCGAGAGTGATTAAATATTCTAACGGACGACGTTTAACGCAGTAACTTTTTCATATTACAAACCATACCAAAACCAAAACATATGACCAGCGAATTTCAATGGAGAACACCCGATCAATTATTTATTTATGCTAAAGAATGGTCAATCCAAAATCCTAGGGCGGTTATCTGTATTGTACATGGTTTGGGGGAACATTGTAACCGTTATAATCACGTTGCCGATTTCTTTAATCAAAACGGATTTGCTGTCGTAGGATATGATCGTCGTGGACACGGTCAATCGGAAGGAAATCGTGGTGGCACACCAAGTTATAAGGCATATTTGGATGAAGTGCATGAATTAGTTGAACAGGCGGAATCTCGGTATCGTGGACTTCCCATTATCTTATACGGACACAGTATGGGAGGGAATATTGCTTTGAATTATCTTTTGGAACGAAAACCCAATGTTCAAGGTATCATTACGACAGGTGCTTGGATGAAATTGGTCAATAATCCACCAAAAGCTTTAATTTTATTAGGTAAACTAATGAATGCCCTAACAGGTGGATTTACACAATCGAATGACCTTGATCCAAATGATGTTTCCAGAGATAAAGCGGTCGTAAAAGCTTACATTGATGATCCTTTAGTACATGATAAAATTAGTTCTAAAGCAGGCGTTTATACGTATGAAGCAGGTTTGAAGTTGTTTAACTATACGGGAAATGTACCTGTTCCTGCACTACTCATGCACGGTAGTGAAGATAAATTGGTGAGTGTTGAAGGCAGCCGAGTATTTTCTCAACAAGCCAGCGGAAATATTACTTACAAAGAATGGGATGGTCTGTATCACGAAATTCATAATGATCCTGAGCAAAAGGAGGTGTTGCAATACGCCGTAGATTGGATTGAGAAGGAAGTGTTGATTTGAGCTACCCAAAGGCTTATGAATAGTTATCAGTTATTGGTATATTAGTGTTTCATTTTACTAATATACCAATAACTGATAACTATAATTTGCGCAGCAAATAAATATTACTTCACTTCAATTTCAAAAGGCATGCGCATTTGCGCACCTTTCATTTCCTTTAAAGTTTTCATTTTTTTATAATAGGGATAGAGTTCCTTAAATTCAGTTTTAACAAATTCTGCTTTGATAGCTGCATCTTTCTTACCCATAATATCCTCAATAATTTGTTCCATCGGGTCTTTAATTAACGGATATTCTTTCATACGATATTTCTCTAACCCAGCTAATTCCTGAGCTGCTGCAATGGCTTCATCTAATCCGCCAATTTCATCTACCAAACCAATTTCTTTAGCTTTTAATCCCGTCCAAACACGACCTTGTGCAATCTCATGAACAGCATCGCGTGTCATGCCTCGACCTTCTGAAACCCGTTTTAGAAACGTTTCATAAATTTCTTCCACAGATTCTTGAATAATTTGCCCTTCTTTTTCTTTCACATCATAAACCAAAGATAGACTATTTGAAAATTCACCTGTAGAAACCGTATCAAAGGTAATTCCTAATTTTTCGTTCATAAAATTTTGAGTACTCGGAATAGTCGCAAAAACCCCAATAGACCCCGTAATAGTATTATCCTGAGCATATATTTTATCAGCATCACAGGCTATGTAATAACCACCAGAAGCAGCTACATTACCCATAGAAACTACTACCGATTTTCCAGCTTCTTTTATCAATTGGATTTCTCTCCAAATGTTATCAGAAGCTAAAGCAGAACCACCACCAGAATTGACACGTAAAACCATTGCTTTAATTTTATCGTCTCTTCTAATTTTACGTAAAATTTTCATGTACTTTTCATCGCCAATCGTACCAGGATCACCCTCTCCTACATCAATTCCGCCTTCTGCATAGACTACTGCTATCCGATCTTTAACACTAAAATCACTTTTAGATGTAACGGTTTTAGCATAATCACTTAACGATATTTTCTTTAATTTATCATCTTCATCAGAACCAATACGTTCTTTGATCGCACTTTCTACTTCGTCATAATATCCAAGCACATCTACCATTTTATAAGATAAAGCGTCTTCTGGACTTCTAACTAGAAACTCGTCCGCAATATTCTTTAATTCAGGTACTGATATTTTTCTTGATCGACTGATATCATCCAAATACACTTCATATAAACCATCAATATACTGACGGATTTGAAGTCTATTTTCTTCACTTAAATCGGTTCGACGAAATATTTCAGTTGCTCCTTTAAATTTTCCAGCATAGAAAACTTGCATTTTAATACCCAATTCATCTAACATATTTTTGACAAACATCAATTGCGCACCAAAGCCTCTAAAATCCATTCCACCGACAGGGTTTAAATATACTTTATCTGCTACACTAGCTAAATAGTAATCTCCTTGAGAATAGGCTTTTGAATAGGCATAAATAAATTTACCACTATCTTTAAAATCGCTTAAAGCATCTCGAATGAGTGATTTTGTTGCTTGTCCGCCTGATGCGCCATTCATATTCAAGAAAATACCTTTAATATTATCATCTTCTTTCGCCCCTTCAATAGCATCGACTATATCATGTACACCCAATATATTTTCGATATCAAAAGAAGAAAAATCTCTTGGTATGTTATTAGTCCGTTCTGGAATTGGAGTATTCAGTTTTAGTTCTAATACGGAATTCGGTTTAACGGAAACTGATTGTGATTCCTTAGATATTAAACTACCTATTGCCGCTCCTCCAATAACCATTAAAAGTATACCTGCTAAAACAAGTCCTAAACATGAGGCGAAAACAAATTTGAAAAATTGTCCCATTTATTTTAAATTAAAATATGAAAAAAGTACTGTATGTGTCTATGTCGATTTTTTTAAGAAATACTGATAGACCTAATTTTTAACAAAGGTTAAAATTATAGGAATTACTTTAAACAGAATACTTTTTTAGATAAATAACCGATTTAAACAGATAACTGTAGCATTTGGACATTACGACGATAAATTTAGTTTTGGCTTAAAACCAAACTACATCAAAATGTATTCAATAAGATCAACTCCTTTTTGAAATTTCAGTTTTCTCCATTTACGTTCAACTTAGGTATAATTTTTGCTTAACAATATATACCCACTTCCCCCTTTTAGCAATTTAAGTAAATTGATCAAAACAAACACACTCAATTACCAGCCTATCAACCGATTAAGTAGTCAGTCAAAATTACTTGTGCAAAAAAATCCGCCGTCACAAAAAGAACAAATAATTGATTTTAAGAAAATTATACGTGATTTTTTGGCGGATTAATGGATTTGTTTTGTACTAATTTTACTGACAAACTACTTAACTAAATGTTTCGATTATAAACATTTAGTAATGCTCTGTAAAATTTCATCTGACCAA
>JAHDFQ010000075.1:19398-22271 GCA_020628085.1 Saprospiraceae bacterium | reverse complement strand
TGCAAATCCACTCTTCAAAACATGAGCACACGAACACCCGCGCACATGAACACGTCATTCCACCATAAACAAAGCATTTCCAAATAAAAACTGCCCCTGCTTCCAGAAACCTCTAAAGAGCGGATTGTCGATCATGTAAATTACGTGTCCTCGTCCCATGTCTTGCACGCCGAAGGATAACGTTTTTTGAAGGCGATTTTGTACATTTTGACCAACAAAACCTGAAAACATCGGATTTTCTTCCAAAAAACCAACATTCCAACCATTGTCTAAGTATTCGTAAGCTGCACCACTTGTTTTGAGTGAGAAATAAGCATCTGTCAATCCGAAACCGAGCGGATGCGTATTATCTATCGTTGTTTTATAGATCGCTCCAGGAATTTGATTGATGATAGCCGAACGTTCTTGCTGGGCGTAGCAGCCGACTTTTGCAACGGGTGATGAAGCTTTTTCACCAGTTTTTCGCTTGATACTAAAGCCAGGTTTGCCTTGCAACGAATTAATGGCACGTCCAATGGCTATGAGTTTTCCGCCGCTGCGAATCCAAGATTGTATTTTTTCTACCGTTGCGGTGTCCATATCACTGTACCAGCCATTTGGCATGATAAGCGTCGTATAATCACCAAAATTAACGCTTCCTAGATCATGTGCATCGACAACATTGATTGGTAGTTGTAGCTCCTGCTCGAAGTAGTGCCACACTTGCCCAAAATCGTTTCGACCGACATGATCGCCTGAAAGTGTGAGTACTTGTGGCATCTTGACGATTTGTACAAAACTAGAGCCAAAATCGTGTCCGCTGGTCACAAAACCCGTTTGAGCAGCATCCAATTCCTGTTCCATTTTTGCTGCACTAGCTTGAACGATTTTATCAAATTCAGCACCTAATTTCTTCTGATTATCAATTTTTAAAATGACCAATGTTCCTGCGCCATATTGTTTTCCATTCATTTCAAAATCTGCTTTTGCAGCACGTACCACAATTCCTTTTTTTAGTATATCACCCAAGAAACGGATATTTTGCATGGATTTCCATTCCGCTAAATAAGCATAGGGTGTTTCAGAAATATTGATCCTTTTATAATCATCTACTTCATAAGTATCCTTCACACCAATAGATTGTGTGGTGGCATACGCTTCTAAACCATAGGCATAAGGCAGTGACCAAGCGGTGATGTCATAGGTAAGCGAATCAACAATTTTCGATTTGGGCTCAAACAAGACTTGCGTTAAAACGGACATTGGTTGCTTGACACTAACTACTAAATCGTCTTTTTCAATGGATATAGATTTATTTTTTCCAGTTTGAAAATTAAAACTATTAACTCCTTTGGAAGTTGAATTGGCATTGCCGTATTGGATTTGATGTTGATCTAACAACTTCGTCAATTCCTTGATTTTAGTGCGTCCGTTACTGCCTTTAATAATGTAGGTTTGGTATTTTCCTATTTTCCCTTCGTTGGAATCTTTGAAATATTGTTCAAAATTGGATACTAAGCGTTTTGCATTGACAGAACTGACTTCAACAGTTGATAAAGCCGCCGTTTTATGATGCTCAATACGATCCATTAATTTCAAGGTATCACCATTTTCTATCAAAATCGCACGTCCCGCTTGTCCGTGACCCGCTTGTTCGTAGGTCATTCCAATTGCACCATTGAAGGTTGGGTAGGTATCTCCATAACTTGGATAAAATAGATCAAAAATTTCTCTCGTGAAATATAACCAACCTTCTTTATCAAAATATTTGGTGTGATTGAGTCCGATTTCTGTCTGAAAATCGCCTTGCCAATTGGTAATATATTCATGGTATGGTTGTGCCGCAGGCGCAAAGTAAAATTCGTCGTTATAGCCTTGCTCGTGTGCATCTACATTGATGTGTGGCATCCATTTTTTGTATTGTTTGAGGCGTTGTTGGGTTTCCACTTGTGTTGCCCAAGCCCAATCTCTATTTAGGTCAAAAAGATAATGATTGACTCGACCCGTTGGCCAAGGTTCGTCATGTTCTCTAGAGTGAACATGTGGGTTTGGAACTCGGTTGGTGATACCTGTATTCCAATGCGCATAACGGGAATATCCATCTGGATTTAGTGATGGATCAACAATGACAACCGTATTTTTGAGCCATGATTGTACATCTTTATTATTTTTATTGGCCAATTCGTAGATCGTTGCAACAGAACTATTCGTTGCACCTGCTTCATTTCCGTGTACTCCAAATCCTAACCAAACGATAGCAATGGGTTCTTTTTCTTTGATCTCTCCTTTTATCAATCCCGTTCGGATTAAATTATTTTTACGAATTTGCTCTAGGTTAGCTAAATTTTCTTTGGAAGAAACATAGGCTAAAATTAATGGACGATTTTGATTGGTACGCCCGTATTCTTCCACTTTAATATGATCGCTGTTCTCTCCTACATGCTCAAAATAATCAACTACTAAATGATGTTGTATAAAATGTTCACCTAATTCGTGGGGTAAAAATTCGCTGGGTGTTTGGAGTTGAGCATTCGTATTAAAACATAAAAAAACACTGCAAATAAAGAAGAAGAAAAGTTGTCTAAATAACATTTGAATATCTTTTTGTAAAACCATGCAAAATAGATTTTTGCAATCATTCAAACGTAGGTGAAACCTACGCTTAGCCTACATTATATGAAAGCTTTTATAAAAGGAATCCATAAAGCTAATAATAAACAAGAACTCAAAAAAGAAAATTAGCTATTGCTGTCTAATAAGAAGTAAAGAAATGTATTTTTATTACTCCAAAACCCGAATTTCCACCCTACGATTGAGAGCCATTTGTTTTTCGTTGGTAGCATTGGGATATTTCATTTCAAAATTGCCATAGCCAGCAAATTGTACCAAAGTAC